>JACCYY010000267.1 GCA_013696235.1 Sporichthyaceae bacterium
ATACCGGCCCTCGTCCTCTTTGCTGGTGGTGTCTGCGGTTCGCGTCTGGCGGCACGATGAGCCCTCAAAACTCCCCACTACCGTCCACTACAGTCGACAACGATCTCGTGCTCATGCTGTAGAGCGCCCTCCGCACACACCGGCGAGCTCGCTCGGCGCGTCCGACAACGGACGACTCGAGCGGATCGACACCGCCGACTCGAGGCCGGGGAACACCCGGCTGAGCAGCGGGGTCGACGGCGACGAACCTCGACCATGGCAACCGGTCCCGACCGGTCGCGTGGCTGAACTTCGCAAGGTGTCCGGAGCGTTACTGAGGGCTACGCTGGGACATGCTCGTCCGCTCCAGCGGGCGATCGGCGGCAGCCGGAGGCGCCCATGGTCGAGGGGATGGCCAAACCCGCGCCGCGTGGCGACCCGCCATCCGTCCTCAGCGCCGGCAAGTTCGAGCCCGACCGGCCGATCGCGCTCGTAGTTGGTGCGGGGTCCGAGCCGCTCGCCGAGGTCGGCACGACCGTCCCGCCGGTCAACGGCATCGACCTGCCCACCCTCGAGCTGCTTCCAGACGGGGTGCTGGTCGCCGACCATGATGGTGTCGTCGTCGCGGTCAACGCCGCGGCGGGCAAGGTCGCCGGCCTCGATCCGGCCGCGTCGGTCGGGCGAGAGCTGTCGGTGGTGCTGCCGCTCCTCGACGACGAGGGGCGGTCGTGGTGGATCCACAGCCAGCCCTTCGACGGCATCCGGACCCGCACCCGTCAGCCGGAGCGGTTGCTGTGGCTCCCCGACGGCCAGCCGGTCTTTGTCACCGCCTCCTACGTCCGGCCTCGGGGCGCGAACACCCCGCTGCGGTACCTCGTGGTCGCGCTGCGGCCGGCGACGGACCGGACCCGGCTGGAGCGGCGCGGGGCCGAGCTGGTGGCGACCGCGGCCCACGAGCTGCGCTCACCGCTCACGAGCATCAAGGGCTTCACGACCACCCTGCTGACCAAGTGGAGCCGGTTCACCGACGAGCAGCGCAGGCTCATGCTCGAGACGGTGGAGGCCGATGCCGATCGGCTGACCCGGCTCATCATCGATCTCCTGGATGTCGCCCGGCTCGACAGCGGCCGGCTCACGCTGCACCCCTCCTGGGTCGACGTCGAGGCACGGGTCCGGCACGCGATCCTCGTGCTGGTCGCCGGTGGGACGAAGCCGGACCGCTTCGTCGTCGAGGCCCAGGTCGGGCTGCCGCGGGTATGGGCCGACGCGGACAAGATCGACCAGATTTGCCTCAACCTGCTCGAGAACGCCATCCGGCACGGAGAAGGAGTGGCGAGCGTGGTGCTGTCCGGCTCCGGCATACTCGGGAGCCCGTCCGGCGACCGACCCGGCCCGGTCCGGGCTCCGGTCGGTGCGCCGTACGGAGTGGTGGCCGATCTCGACGACGCGGACGGTGGTGGACCAGCAGTGACGGTCGCGGTGAGCGACGAGGGCGCGGGCATCCCGGAGCACCTCGTCGCGCGCGCCTTCCACAAGTTCTGGCACACGGGCAGCGGGGGGACCGGGCTCGGGCTCTACATCGTTCGTGGCATGGTCGAGGCGCACGGCGGCACCATCGCCGTCGACCGTGGACCGGCCGGCGGTGCAAGGTTCCGATTTCGGCTGCCCGTCAGGTCGCCGGACACCGCCGGCTGATCGACGGGCTCGCCGCCGGTTCGTCCCCTCCGCCGCGCCTGCGCGCGGCGGCGACACCACCTTGGATCGGAATCGATGTCTGCACCCGGCAAGTCGTACGACCCAGTACAGGTGACCCCGCTCGAGGCGGACCAGGTCGACCGGATGCGCGCGACCGCGCTGGCCGCGATCGCCGCCGCCACCGACCTCGACGTGCTCCACGAGGTCCAGCGCGAACATGCCGGTGATCGCTCGCCGTTGGCACTGGCCAACCGGGAGATCGGCGCGCTGCCGCCCCAGGCCAAGGCCGACGCCGGCAAGCGGGTCGGTGGCGCACGGAAGACCATCAAGGACGCACTCGCCGCCCGGCAGGTCGAGCTCGAGCGCGAGCGGGACGAGGGCATCCTGGCCGCCGAGGTGGTCGACGTCACGCTGCCGTGGGACCGTGCGCCGCGTGGTGCTCGGCACCCGCTCACCACGCTCATGGAACGCATCTCCGACGTGTTCGTCGGCATGGGGTACGAGATCGCCGAGGGCCCCGAGGCCGAGACCGAGTGGCACGTGTTCGACGCGCTCAACACCCCGCCGCACCACCCCGCGCGGTCGACCATGGACACGTTCTTCGTGGAGTCCGCCGACTCCGGGGTCGTGCTGCGGCCGCACACGTCGAGCCTGCAGATCCGGGCCATGCTCGAGCGGGACCTGCCGCTCTACGTGGTGTGCCCGGGGCGGGTCTACCGCACCGACGAGCTCGACGCGACGCACACCCCGGTCTTCCACCAGGTCGAGGCGCTGGCGGTCGACAAGGGACTGTCGATGGCCCACCTCCGCGGGACGCTGGACACGTTCGCCCATGCGATGTTCGGCCCCGGCGTACGGACCCGGCTGCGACCGCACCACTTCCAGTTCACCGAGCCGTCGGCCGAGATGGACCTGCTGTGCTTCGTCTGCCGCGGCCGGTCGCTGGAACCCGGGGGTGAGCCGTGCCGGACCTGCTCGTCGGAGGGTTGGATCGAGTGGGGCGGCTGCGGGATGGTCAACCCCCGGGTGCTCCGGGCCGTCGGCATCGACCCCGACCTCTGGTCGGGCTTCGCGTTCGGCATGGGCATCGAGCGGACGCTGATGTTCCGTCACGGCGTGGAGGACATGCGCGACATGGTCGAGGGTGACGTGCGGTTCACGCTGCCGTTCGGGATGGAGAGCTGATGCTGGTCCCGCTGTCCTGGCTCCGCGAGCACGCCGACCTGCCGGCTGAGGCCACCGGGCGCGAGGTCGCGGAGCACCTCATCGCGGCCGGCCTCGAGGTCGAAGGGGTTGACGTGATCGGCGCCGACGTCGTCGGTCCCCTGGTCGCCGGCCGGGTCGAGTCGATCGAGGAGTTCACCGCCAGCAACGGCAAGACGATCCGCTTCTGCCAGGTCGACGTCGGTCCAGAGCTGGCTCCGGTGGACCAGCCCACCCGCGGCATCATCTGCGGTGCGCACAACTTCGTCGTCGGCGATCACGTGGTCGTCGCCCTGCCCGGCGCGGTTCTCCCCGGCGGCTTCGCGATCGGGTCACGCAAGACGTACGGCCACGTGTCCGACGGCATGATCTGCTCGACCCGCGAGCTCGGGATCGGCGATGACCACGCCGGCATCCTCGTCCTGGCCAGAGCCCCGTCCGGAGCGTGGGAGCTCGGCCAGGATGTCCAGCCCGAGCTCGGCCTGCGTGACGACGTCCTCGACGTCGCGATCACGCCGGACCGTGGCTACTGCATGTCGATCCGCGGGCTCGCGCGCGAGCTGGCCACCGCGTACGGGGTGGCGTTCGAGGACCCCGCGGGCAGGACGACGGACCTTCCGGGCGGCGGGATCGACGTCGACCTCCGGGCCGGCGGCTGCGACCGCTTCGTCGCCGTCACGGTGACCGGTCTCGACCCGGCCGCCACCTCGCCGCTCTGGATGCGCGCGCGCCTGCACCGCAGCGGGATCCGCCCGATCTCGTTGGCTGTGGACGTCACGAACTACGTGCAGCTCGAGCTCGGCCAACCGCTCCACGCGTACGACGCAGCGACGCTTTTCGGCGGCATCGTCGTGCGCGACGCCGCCCAGGGCGAGACGGTGCAGACGCTCGACGGCGCCGGCCGGGCGCTCGAGCCGCACGACGTGGTGATCACCGACACGGCCGGGACCCGGGTGATCGGGGTGGCCGGGGTCATGGGCGGCCTGAGCACCGAGATCGGGCCGGCGACGACGGAGGTCGTGCTCGAGGCGGCCCACTTCGACCCGGTCTCGGTGTCTCGCACCGGGCGCCGGCTCGGCCTGACGAGCGAGGCGGCGAAGCGGTTCGAGCGGGGTGTCGACCCGACCGTGCAGGCCGTGGCGGCCAGCCGGGCCGCGGAGCTCCTGGCCGAGCACGGCGGCGCTCGGACGGCAGGTGCCACCGACGTCGGGAGCCCGGCCCTGCCGGCCCGGCTGCGCATGGCGGTCGACCACCCGGACCGGGTCGCCGGCCTCGCGTACGGCGCCGAGGTCGTCTGCCGCCGGCTGACCGACGTCGGGTGCCTCGTGACCCCGGTCGAGGGGTCGGCCGAGCTCGAGGTGCAGCCGCCGCCGTGGCGACCGGACCTGCGCGAGCCGAACGATCTCGCCGAGGAGGTCCTGCGGCTCGAGGGCTACGCAAACCTGCCGTCGGTGCTGCCACTCGCACCGGCCGGACGCGGCCTCACGGAGCGCCAGCGGATGCGACGTCGGGTCGGTCGCGCGCTCGCGGCGGCCGGGTACGTCGAGGTGCTGCCGTCCCCGTTCGTCGGCTCCGCGGTCCTCGAGGGCCTCGCCCTGCACGGCGGCGTGGGCAACGACACCGACGACGGGCGTCACCAGCTGGTCCGGGTCGCGAACCCGATCTCGGACCAGGAGCCCTACCTCCGGCCGCTCCTGGTCGCCGACCTCCTGCCCACCCTGCGCCGCAACATCGGCCGGGGCACGCCCGAGGTCGCGCTGTTCGAGATGGGGTCGGTGTTCATCGCGCGATCCGGTGACCACCCGGCGGACGAGGTGCCGCGTCCGACCGTCGCGCGCCGGCCCTCGGCGAAGGACCTGGCCCGGCTCGACGCCAGCCTTCCGGTCCAGCCGGAGCACGTCGCGGTGGTGCTCGCCGGCGACCGGTCGCCGAGCGGCTGGTGGGGGACCGGCGAGAAGGCGTCCTGGGCCGACGCGATCGAAGCGGCCCGCGTCGTGGCCCTGGCCGCGGGGGTCGAGATCACCGTCCGCGCTGGCGAGCGAGCGCCGTGGCACCCGGGGCGCTGTGCGGCGATCGAGCGGGACGGCGTCGCGGTGGGCTGGGCCGGTGAGCTGCACCCGCGCGTCACCGCGGCGCTCGACGTGCCGGCGCGCACCGCGGCGATGGAGCTCGACCTGGACCTGCTCGCGGCTGGCAGCGGCGCACCGGTCGCTGCGCCCGCGGTCTCGACCTACCCGGCGGCGAAGGAGGACCTGGCGCTGGTCGTGGAGTCCCACGTGCCGGCCGCGGAGGTGGCCGCGGCGGTCCGGACCGGTGCCGGCGACCTGCTCGAGGACCTTCGCCTGTTCGACGTCTACACCGGCGACCAGGTCGGTCCCGGCCACAAGTCGCTCGCCTTCCACCTGCGCCTGCGCGCGGCTGATCGGACCCTCACGGCCGACGAGGCGGCCGACATACGGAATCGTGCGGTCCGTGAGGCGGCGGTGCGCACCGGCGCCCGACTCCGCACCTGAGCCCAGACCCTGACCCGTCGACACCGGAGGACCACCATGCCCAACGGACCGCGGCACTTCCTGCGCGACGACGACCTGAGCCCGGCCGAGCTGGTCGAGGTGCTGGACCTGGCCGACGCCATGAAGCTCGACCGGCTTGGCCGCCAGCCGCTGGCCGGACCGCGCACGGTCGCCGTCCTCTTCGACAAGCCGTCGACGCGCACCCGGGTCTCGTTCGCGATCGGGATCGCGGAGCTCGGCGGCTACCCGCTGATCATCGATGCGAGCTCGAGCCAGGCCGGGCGCGGCGAGCCGGTCGAGGACACGACGCGGGTGCTCGACCGTCAGGCTGTTGCCATCGTGTGGCGCACCTTCGGCCAGGACCGCATCGAGGCGATGGCTGCGGTGAGCCGCGTCCCGGTCGTGAACGCCCTCACCGACATGTTCCACCCGTGCCAGCTCCTCGCCGACCTGCAGACCGTGCGGGAGCGGCTCGGTCGGCTCGCCGGGGTGACGTTGACCTACCTCGGCGACGGTTCCAACAACATGGCCCACTCGTACCTCCTCGCTGGCGCGGCCGCAGGCATGCATGTCCGGATCGGGTCGCCGGACTCCTACCCGCCCGACGCCGGCGTGCTTGCACGCGCGACCGAGATCGCGGCCGGGACCGGCGGCTCGGTCGCCCACGTCGATGACCCGAAGACGGCGGCCGAGGGCGCGAACGTCCTGGCCACCGACACCTGGGTCTCCATGGGCCAGGAGGGCGAGGCCGGTGACCGCTCCGGGCCGTTCGTCCCGTACGCGATCGACGACGCGGCCGTCGCGCTGGCCGACCCGGACGTCGTGGTGCTGCACTGCCTGCCGGCATACCGGGGCAAGGAGATCGCCGGGTCTGTGATCGACGGACCCCGCAGCGCGGTCTGGGATGAGGCGGAGAACCGCCTGCACGC
>JACCYY010000279.1 GCA_013696235.1 Sporichthyaceae bacterium
TGTACGGGCCGACGTGCTCGACATCATCGCGCGGCGCGGCAAGATGCAGAACCCGGTCACCGGGTCCGGCGGCATGCTCGTGGGCGTCGTCGAGGAGGTCGGACCCCGCTCGCCGCTGGGCCTCGCCGTCGGCGACCGGGTGGCCACGTTGGTGTCGCTCACGCTCACCCCGCTCGTGATCTCCGACGGCCTGGTCGGCTGGGACGGCACGAGCGAGCAGGTGCCGGCCGGGGGGCACGCGATCCTGTTCGGTCGATCCATCGCCGCGCGGCTGCCTGACGACCTGCCGGCGCCGCTCGCGCTCGCCGTGCTGGACGTCTGCGGTGCCCCGGCGCTCACCTCGCGGGTCATCGCCGACTACGTCGCGCGCGGCCGCGAGCCGGTCGTCGCCGTCATCGGCGGCGCCGGCAAGAGCGGCTCGCTCTCACTCGCCGCGGCCCGAACCAGCGGTGCCGGCAGGACGATCGGCGTCGTCCCGTTCCAGGCCGAGGCGGGTGCGCTCGCCGCGGCCGATCTTGCCGACGCGGTCGTCGTCGCCGACGCGCGCGACCCGGTGGCGCTCGCTGCCGCCGTCGAAGGCGCCGGTGGGCCGGCAGACGTGACTGTCCTCTGTGTGGACGTCCCGGGCTGCGAGCACGGCACGATCTTGTCCACCGCCGACCGCGGCACCGTGATCTTCTTCTCGATGGCGACGTCGTTCAGCGCGGCGGCGCTCGGTGCTGAGGGTCTCGCCGCGGACGTCACGATGATCGTCGGGAACGGCTACGTCCCCGGCCACGCCGCATACGCGCTGGACCTGCTGCGCGCGTGGCCGGGGGTCCGCAGCCTCTTCACCAACCGCCTAGCCGAGGTCGCGGACTGAATGCGGGTGTTCGCTCCACGTAGGACAATCAGGGCGTTCTGGCGCTCGAGGAGGCCATGGCTGCAGTGTGGCAGGAGGAGAAGGCCCTGCGTACGGAAGACTGAGGGCGTGACGACGACGCTCTTCCGAGGTGGACGGATCCACACGGCGCACCACCCGGCTGCGACCGCAATGCTGGTCCGGGACCGAGCGATCGCGTGGGTGGGCGGCGACGACGGAGCCGCCGGGCATACCGACAGCGCCGACGAGATCGTCGAGCTGGCCGGAGCCCTCGTCACCCCGGCCTTTGTCGACGCTCACGTCCACCTGTCGCAGACCGGGCTCGCCCTGACCAGCCTCGACCTCTCGAGCGTACGGAGCCTGGCCGAGGCGCTCGACGCCCTCGCGTCGTACGCGCGTCGGCGCGGCGACGCCGTCCTGCTCGGTTTCGGGTGGGACGAGACGGGGTGGCCCGAGGCCCGACCGCCCAGCGGCACCGAGGTCGACCGTGCGGTCGGGAACCGAGCGTGCTACCTGTCCAGGGTCGACGGGCACTCCGCGGTCGCGTCTGCGGCGCTGGTCTCAGCGACACCGGGCATCGCAGCCGCGGACGGCTGGGACGGCACCGGCCGGGGCGAGCGGGTCGCGCACCACGTCGCCCGCGACGCCGTCCAGGCCAGGCTCGAGGCCGGTCAGCGGCGTGAGGCCCTGCGGACCGCACTGCGTCACGCCGCCAGCGTCGGCCTGGGCTGCGTGCACGAGATCGGCGCTCCCCACATCAACTCGTCGAGCGACGTCGCCGAGATCGCCACGATCGCTCGGGAGACCTCGGCGATCACGGTTCTGCCGTACTGGGGCGAGCTGCACGCCGTCGCCAAGGCGCGCGAGCTCGGCTGCCTCGGCGCGGCCGGCGACCTCTGCGCAGACGGGTCGCTGGGCTCGCGGACGGCGGCGCTCACCGCGCCGTACGCTGATGACGCCGACAGCACCGGCCACGCCTACCTGAGCGCCACGGAGGTGCGCGAGCACGTCGTCGCCTGCACCCGGGCCGGCCTGCAGGCCGGGTTCCACGCGATCGGTGACGGCGGCGTGGCGGCGGTCGTCGAGGGCATGGGCGCGGCCGCCGACGAGGTCGGTGTCGACGCGTTCGTCGGCAGCCGGCACCGGATCGAGCACCTCGAGATGGTGACCGCCGAGCAGGCCGCCGAGCTCGCCCGGCTCGGCGTGGTGGCGAGCGTCCAGCCAGCCTTCGACGCGGCGTGGGGCGGCGGGCAGAAGATGTACGCCGAGCGGCTGGGCGTCGACCGCGCGCTGGCGATGAACCCGTACCGGCTCCTCGCGGATGCCGGGGTCACGCTGGCGTTCGGCTCCGACTCCCCGGTCACGGCGCTGGACCCGTGGGGCGGCGTCCGGGCCGCGGTGCGCCACCACGTCGCCGAGCAGCGCCTGGACCCGCGGACAGCGCTGACGGCACACACTCGCGGCGGGTGGCAAGCGGCTGGCCGGGACGACGCCGGCACTCTCGAACCGGGGAGGCCGGCCACGTTCGCGGTCTGGGAAGCTCCCGGCCTGGCGGAGGCGATCGAGGAGACGCCCGCCTGCCGGCAGACCGTGGTCGACGGCTGGACGGTCTTCCCTGCCGGCTAGAGCAGGTCACTCTTCGGGATCATGATCCACAAGATGATGTAGACGAGCTCGCCGATGCCGAACAGGCCGAACAGCACGAAACCCACCCGGACCAGCCCGCGGGACAGTCCGAACCGGTCTGCGATCGCCGCGCAGACCCCGGCGATCACCTTGCCGTTGGGTGGACGTACCAGCTGCTGCGTCATGCCGGATACGGTACTCAAGAACCGACGACCACGCGGAGTCGGCGGACGACGGATGCTGCGGTGCACGGGGCTGATCGGCGCAGGACCTTCGGTAAGGTGAGCGCTCCCGTGATCATCGTCCCGGAGTTGTGCAGTGCCCGCAGGTTCGCGTCCCCGTACCAAGCTCGACCTCGACCCGGCGGTCGTGCGGACGGCGCGCGCGCTGGCCCGGCGGGCCGGTCGACCGGTGGTCAAGCTCGCCCGCAGCCACACCACGGTTTCGGTCGAGCGGGCGACGCTGCGGCTCGCGGGTCTCGAGGGCGCCGACTCCGACGGGATCCCGTGGGTGAACCGGCTGGTCGATGCCGTCCGGGCCGACGCCGGGCTCGAGCACGGTGTCGCGCTCCCGGTCTGGCACGCGATGGGCACCGGCGAGCACGCCGACCTGGTCCAGCTGGCTCAGAAGGCTGCCGCTGGTTCGGTGACGTTCCGGGTGCCCGAGGGGGCCGCGGCCGGCAAGGCCGGGCGGGCGGCCAGGCGCGACGTCGGCCGCGGCATCACCCGGATCGACCGCCGCCGCAAGGAGCGCGAGCGGCTGATCGCGCGGATCGGCGACCCGCCGCAGCGCCCGTGGATCTACCTCATCGTCGCGACGGGGGACATCTACGAGGACATCCCGCAAGCCCGGGCCGCGGCCCGCGAGGGCGCCGACGTCGTCGCGGTGATCCGCTCGACCGGGCAGTCCCTGCTCGACTACGTCCCCGAGGGGGCGACCCGCGAGGGCTACGCCGGCACGTACGCGACGCAGGAGAACTTCCGGCTGATGCGGGCAGCACTCGACGACGTGAGCCGCGAGCTCGGCCGCTACGTCCGGCTCACGAACTACGCGTCGGGGCTCTGCATGCCGGAGATGGCCACGATGGCCGGTCTCGAGCGGCTGGACATGATGCTCAACGACTCGATGTACGGGATCCTGTTCCGCGACATCAACCCGATCCGGACGTTCGTCGACCAGCGTTTCTCCCGGCAGGTGCACGCCCGGGCCGGGATCATCATCAACACCGGCGAGGACAACTACCTCACCACCGCCGACGCCGTCGACGAGGCGCACACGGTCACCGTGAGCCAGCTGCTGAACGAGTTCTTCGCCAAGGAGGCCGGACTCGAGGATTGGCAGCTCGGTCTCGGGCACGCGTTCGAGATCAACCCCGACCTCCCCGACTCGTTCCGGCTCGAGCTCGCGCACGCGATGCTCGCCCGCGAGCTGTTCCCGGCCGCACCCCTCAAGTGGATGCCGCCGACGAAGCACATGACCGGTGACGTCTTCCGAGGCTACCTGCTCGACGGGTTCTTCAACCTGGTCGGCGCGATGACCGGTCAGGGCATCCTGCTGGTCGGGATGATGACCGAGGCCGTCGTCACGCCCTGGCTGTCCGACCGCGACCTGGCGCTGCAGAACGTGCGGTACGTCCTGGGTGCCGCCGGCAAGCTGCACGAGGACTTCCGGCCCGAGGCCGGCGGCTTCATCGCCGGGCGAGCCCGGCAGGTGCTGGGTGAGGCGGTCGAGCTGCTGGAGAAGATCAACCGGGACGTCACGCACCCGATCCCGCTGCTCGGCGCGATCGCCGACGGCACGTTCGGCATCACCAGACGGCCGGCCGACCGGGGCAAGGGTCTCGACGGGGTGGTCCGCCGGGCCGACGGCTACGTCAACCCGGCGATCGACATCCTGGACCTGTCTCCCAACGTTGGCATGGGGCGACCCGGTGCCAAGAGGTCCGTCACGGGGTCACCCCGTGCCAACTGAGGGAGCGGTGGTCCGGCCCTACGGCGACACCACCGGCGACGGGATGGTGCAGCTGTCGTTCACGCTGCCGCTGCCGCACGACAAGCGGGCCGAGGGAGCGGCGCTGCAGCTGGCCGGCTCGATGGGCCTCGAGCCGGCGATGCTGGTCCACGCCAAGGGGATGGGCCCGGACTTCACGTTCTTCGTGGTCTACGGCCGGGTGAACCACCTCGTCGACGTCTCGGCGGTCCAGGTGGTGGAGCGGGAGTACCCGCTCCTGTCCGCCAAGGACGTCAACCAGGCGCTGCGCTCCCGGCTCCGTCGAAAGCTGGTCGTCGTCGGCGCCTGCATCGGCACCGACGCGCACACCGTCGGGATCGATGCGATCCTCAACGTCAAGGGGTTCGCCGGGGAGAAGGGTCTCGAGTACTACCGGGAGATCCGCGTGGTCAACCTCGGCGCCCAGGTCCTGGTCCCCGAGCTGGTCGACCGGGCCGGCGCCGAGCGCGCCGACGCGGTCCTCGTGAGCCAGGTCGTCACGCAGCGCGACGCGCACCTGACGAACACGTGCGAGATGTCCGCCGCGTTCCGCGAGGCGTTCCCGGCCGCGCGGCGACCGTTGCTGGTCGTCGGCGGACCGCGATTCGACGAGTCCATGACCGCCGCCCTCGGTGTCGACCGCATCTTCGGTCGGGGCACGACGCCCGCCGAGGTGGCGAGCTACCTGGTGCACGCACTCGCGAAAGGCTCGCCATGACCGCCGATCGACTCGACGACGCCCGGCTCGGCCTGCAGGTGGTGCACCGCAGGTACGTGCCGTTCAGCCATGCGCACTACGCCGGCGACCTGGTCGACGGCGCGTACGTGCTGGCGCTGTTCGGCGACGTCGCCACCGAGATCTGCATCCGCACGGACGGCGACGAGGGCCTTTTCGCCGCGTACGCCGAGGTGCAGTTCATCGCCCCGGTCCAAGCCGGCGACGTCCTCGAGGTAGTGGGCACGGTGGTCCGGGTGGGCACCCGCTCGCGCGACCTCGCGCTCGAGGCCAGGGTGGTCTGCCGGGGCCGGACCGAGCACGCGGCATCGGCCGCCGAGGTGCTCGACCCACCGGTCGTAGTGGTCACCGCACGGGGCACCGTGGTCGTGCCGCCCGGATCGGGCGCCGATGAGCGTGGATCCGAGAATCACTAAGATTTTCAGGGGTTTTCTCCCGGCGACCACAGGGTGTCTGACCTGCGACGTTCCGATGAACGGGCAGGTCAGCGGCCGGTTGACAGGTACCCGGGTGGGCCGAGTAGGTTCTCGCGCAGCCCACCCGACCGGAGCCGGTGGGCGAACCGAGGAAGGCTCACACGCTCAGCCTCGAACGGACCGTACGAGGGGCGACCACCACCATGATCATCGGGTCACGGCAGCTGTCGACCTATTCGCCAGGTACTGGTTCGAGCGGAGCTTCGGGGCGCGGTCGGACCTTTCCTCGGGGCAGCTAGACGGAGCGGCCCGATCTTCCAGTAGACAACGGTCCTCGCGGCGCGCGGCCAGCGCGCAGCCGACCGGTCCGAAGGGCGATCGGGCCACCCTCCGTCCGTGACAGGTGCACACGGCTCGTCGTTCTACCCTGAGGACCACGAACGGACGGACGTCCGTTCGGCGGTCGGGGGGTGTCGGTGGGCGGTCTGGCCCGGGCTGCCCTTGCCCTCGGCGGCGGGCTTCTCACCTGGCTCGCCTTCCCACCAACCGGCCTGTGGCCACTCGCGATCGTCGGCGTCGGCGCACTGTGCGTGTCCGTGCGCGAGCAGCGGGCCCGACGCGGGGCGTGGTTGGGTGCGCTGCACGGGATCGGCATGTTCGTCCCGCTGCTGTCGTGGATCGCCGTGCTCGGGCCGGACACGCTCGTCCTGCTCGGCGCGCTCCAGGGCCTGTTCGCGGCCGGGCTCGGCGCCACCCTCGCGGTGACCAGCCGGCTGCCGGCCTGGCCCGCCGTCGCGGCGTGCCTCTGGGTCGCGGTCGAGCTGGCGCGCGCGTGGGTGCCGTTCGGGGGGTTCCCCTGGGGGCGCCTGGCGTTCGCGCAAGCGGGCTCGCCATTCGCGTCGTACGCGGCGTACGGGGGAGTGGCCCTGGTGACCGGGCTGGTCGCTCTCACGGCCGCGCTCTCGGCGGCGGTTGTGGTGGAGCGCGCTCGGACCCGCGCGGCGGCAGCGCTCGGGGTCGCTGTCCTCGTTGCCGGCGGCCTCGCTCTCGGCGCGGGGCAGTCGTTGCCCGAGGGTCGGAAGGTGGCGGTCGCCCTGGTGCAGGGCAACGTGCCCGGCGACGGGATGGACGCCCTCGGCGAGGCTCGTACCGTCACGCGCAACCACCTCGCGGCCACCGAGGGGCTCGCTCGGCGCATCGCCAGCGGCGAGGTGCCTCCGGTCGACGTGGTGATCTGGCCGGAGAACTCAACCGACATCGACCCGTTCCGAGACGCCGAGACACGAGCGGTGGTCGACCAGGCGGTGGAGGCGATACGAGTTCCGATCCTGGTCGGGGCGATCCTCGACGGGCCGGGAGAGCGCTTCCGCCGTACGGCCGGCGTCGTGTGGGAGCCCGGCACCGGTCCGGACACCGACCGGATCTACGTCAAGCGGCACCCGGTGCCGTTCGGGGAGTACATCCCTTTCCGCGAGCAGCTGCTGCCGCTGGTGGGCCGGCTCGAGCAGGTCGGTCGGGAGACCTTCGCCGGGATGGACCCGGGCGTGCTCGAGGTGGGGGGAGCGACGTTCGGGGACGTCATCTGCTTCGAGATCGCCTACGACGACATCGTCCAGGACGTCGTGGCCGGCGGTGCCGAGGTGCTCGTGGTGCAGACGAACAACGCGACGTTCGGCGGGACGGCCCAGCCGGAGCAGCAGTTCGCGATCTCCCGGCTTCGCGCGATCGAGACCGGCCGGAGCGTCCTGGTCGCGGCGACGAACGGGATCAGCGGCGTGATCGGGCCCGACGGCACCGTGCTGGAGCGGACTGCGCTGGGGACTCAGGACGTCGTCGTGACGTCGGTCGTCCGGGCCTCGGGCCGTACGATGGCGAGCCGGCTCAGGAGCTGGCCGGAATGGGTGCTCAGCACTCTCGGAGCCGCCGGCCTGGGCGCCGCCGTGGTGCGACGACGACGGGACGGGACGGATGGCTGAGGGTGGGACGTCGCCGCCGCCGGGTCGCACGCTCGTCATCATCCCGACCTACGACGAGGCGGCGAACCTCGAGCCGATGGTGGCCCGGGTGCGTGCGGCGACCCCGGCGGTCGACCTCCTGGTCGTCGACGACCACAGCCCGGACGGCACCGGGGCGATCGCGGACCGCCTCGCCGCCACCGACCCCCAGGTGCACGTGCTCCACCGGCCCACCAAGGACGGGCTCGGCCGCGCCTACCTCGCCGGGTTCGCGTGGGGCCTGCGACGCGACTACCAGGTGCTGGTCCAGATGGATGCCGACGGCTCGCACCAGCCCGAGCAGCTCGCGGCTGTGCTGGCGGCACTCGACCATGCCGACCTCGTGCTCGGCTCGCGCTGGGTGCCCGGCGGCGGGGTCCGGAACTGGCCGCGCCGGCGCGAGCTGCTCTCGCGCGGCGGCAGCCTCTACGCCCGCACGATGCTCGGACTGCCGATCCGTGACGTCACCGCCGGCTACCGGGCGTTCCGGCGGTCTGCGCTCGAGCGGTTGGACCTCGGTGACGTCGCCTCGGCGGGCTACTGCTTCCAGGTCGACCTGGCCAGCCGCGCCGTCCGGGCCGGGCTCCGCGTGGTGGAGGTCCCGATCGTGTTCGTCGAGCGGGAGCACGGCGCGAGCAAGATGAGCGGCGACATCGTCCGGGAGGCACTGGTCCGGATCACGCAGTGGGGGTTCGCCCACCGCTGGCGGCAGGTCATCGGGTTGGCGCGGCACAACCGACGAGCCTGAGGCGTTCACCTCCCATGCGTGCCGTGGCAGCCCTCGGATTCCTCCTGGTCCCGATCGCGGAGATCTTCGTCCTCATCCAGGTCGGCCAGGCGATCGGTCCGTGGTGGACAGTGCTGCTGCTGGTCACGATGAGCGTCCTCGGCGCATGGCTCGTCCGCCGGGAGTTCCGCAACACGTGGTCGGCGCTGCGGGCCGCGCTGCAGTCCGGTCGGCTGCCGAGCAGCGAGCTCGCCGACGCCGGCCTGGTCGTCGTCGGCGGCACCCTGCTCCTGACGCCGGGGTTCCTCACCGACGTGGTGGGCCTCGCGATGCTT
>JACCYY010000286.1 GCA_013696235.1 Sporichthyaceae bacterium
GGACGGACCGCCCGCGCCACGGCGACGCAGTTCGTCGCCCGGCCGTTCGAGGGGCTCGCCGACGAGGGCGACTGGGTTGCGCTGCGGGAGTTCGTCCCGGCCGGCCTGGCCAAGCTGACCTTGGTCGACCCCGACGCGGTGCCGGCCACCGCAGCCACGCTGCTCCCGATGATCGCGCCTGGCGTCGTGAAGGCCGACGGCGAACGGCTGGTCGGCCTGCAGACCCAGGCCGGCTCCCTCGACCCGAGCCGCGACTACGGCGCCGCGCTCGAACGCCTGGCCGATCTCGGCCCAGGTGATCTGCTCGAGGAGCTCGGTGCTCCCGGAGCCGGTCCGCGGCTGCAGGACCTGCTCGACGCGACTGCGCCCCTGCGGGTCGAGGTGCTCGACAGCTTCGACTTCTGGCTCGAGGCGGTCGAGGACCCGGCCGGGCTGGTGGCGTCCTCGATCGAGCGGGCCAACGCCGCGATCACCCCGACCGTCCGGCTGACCAGCGTGAGCGCCGCGTACTGGTGTCGCGACGGCGAGCGCTGCTTCCTGCGCTGGGCCATGCCCGAGCCAGAGGACACCGTCGTCGACGCACTGGCCCGCCTGCACGTCGCCGGGGCGGACCTCCTGGGGGACGGGACGCGCCAGATCGGGGCGTTTCGCGCCCACGGTCTCCTGGTCGCGGTGTGGGACCTGCCAACCGGGCTGGACGCGGACGCGTTCGAGGAACCGGCGGCGGCGCTCGCGAGCCGGTACGCCGAGGCCGTCCAGGTCCAGGCGCCGCTCACCCCGGGCGAGCGATCAGCCCGATCAGGGTTACTCAACCGACAGCGAACGTTACGTTGAGTAATCGTAGACGCACGGTTGCCTGCCCCGATAAGGATCGCTAGCGGCTAGGGCCTGTTACAACGCGCGAAGGACCTGATGAAAGGTAAAGGCTTGGCAATGAAGGCCTGCTCCCGGTTCACAGCGTCCCAGGACCCTGCCTAGTCTCGACTCATCAAGCCCGGGCGCTCCTGTTTCCCCCGTCAGTAGCGCCCGGGCTTTCTTCATGCCCGGCTCACCGTCCAGCGGATCGAGCCGGGCTTCTTGCTGACGCGGGCGCGGCCGACCACCCACCTGACGACGTCCCGGTGCGGGCTGTGCAGGATGGGTCAGTGGGCTCGCGTAGGCGCGTCTCGCCGGATCGGGCAGGACATGCACCGTGGGCCGCCGCGACCAGACCCGAGCTCGGAGCCACGGATCGGCACGACCTCGATGCCAGCGGCCTCGAGCCGCGCGTTCGTGAGCACGTTCCGTTCGTACGCCACGGCCAGCCGCGGGCCGATCGCGAGCGTGTTGTTGCCGTCGTCCCACTGCTCGCGTTCGGCGGAGACCGCGTCGAGGCCGGTGTCGATGACCCGCAACGACTCGATGCCCATCGCCACGGCGGCCGCGCGGAGGAACGGTGCCGGGCCACTGATGTCGAGCTCCGGTGGTGCACCGGGCTCGTCCTGGTCGCGGCCGGGCCGGGCGGTGAGGGTGAAGGCGACCATCGAGTCGGCGATGTTCGGGTACATCACGACGGCGTCGACGTCGACCATGGTGCAGACGGTGTCGAGGTGCATCTGCGCGCGGTCCTGCGCGATCGGCACGACGAGCACCGTTTGCGCGACGCCGGCGGCGATGACCTTCTGCGCGAACCGCTCGGCGCCGGCCGGCGTCGTGCGCTCGCCGGTCCCGATCGCGACGACCCCTGGCGCGAGGAGCAGGACGTCGCCGCCCTCCAGCGGCTCGAGGCGCGGCTCGTAGGCACGCCAGATGTTCGCGAAGCGCGGGTGGTGGTCGTAGATCGCCGACGTGAGCGAGCTCTCACGGACCCGCGCCGGGAGAGCGAGGCTGGTCACGGCGACCGCGTCGCGAAGCCACACGCTGCTGTCGCGGGTGAACAGCAGGTTCGGCAACGGCTCGACGACGAAGTCGAGCGGGTCCATCAGCGCTGCCGCCAGCCCGGTGGCGGCGCCGAGCTCGTCCCGGCGCAGGCCCGCGGTGAGCACCCCGACCAGCTCGGCCGGCGTCAGGTCGTCGAGGAGGGCGTGCACGTGACTGGTCATCGAGCCGCCCAGGCCGGGACGGGCGAGCACTGCCGACACCACGTCGCGGCGGGCCGCCTCGACGGCCAGGGCCTCGGCGAGGAGGTCGGTCAGGTAGAGCACCTCGACTCCGCGGGTACGCAGCACGTCGGCGAACTCGTCGTGCTCCTCCTGAGCGCGATCGACCCACGGGATCCCGTCGAAGAGCAGGGCGTCGTTGTTGCGTGGGGTCAGGCGCTTGAGCTCCGCCCCCGGCCGGTGCAGGAGCACGGTCCGAAGGCGGCCCACCTCGTTGTCCACGCCATGCCGCGGGACGACCGCCTCGCTGCCGTCGGCGGTCTCGTGCTCCGGGCCGCCGGGGTGGGTGCGCAGCATCGCTTCGTCCTGGCTCATCCGGCCGGAGCGTAGTGCCTCGGCTCATAGGCTCTCCACCGTGACGGACTCGGTGGGCGGGGCTGGGGTCGCGGTTGTGATCGCTGCCAAGGACGAGGAGGCACGCATCGGCGCCACGGTCGCGGCGGCCCGGTCGATCCCCGGCGTCGTGCTGGTGGTGGTCGTCGACGACGGGTCAACCGACCGGACCGCCGTCGTGGCCCGGTCGGCTGGCGCGAAGGTGGCGCGGCACCGGCGGAACCAGGGCAAGGCAGCCGCGATGCAGACCGGCGCCGCGACGGTCCAGACCGCGGAGCTCGCCGGCGCCGGGGGCGGCGTGGGCGGTGGTAGGGCGGGCCAGAGCCGGCTGCTCCTGCTGTTCCTCGACGCCGACCTCGAGGGGTCGGCCACGTCCGCGGCCCCGCTGGTCGGGCCGGTCAGCGCCGGCGACGCCGACATGACGATCGCGCTGCTCCCCGAGCAGGCCACCGCCGGAGGCGGGCACGGTCTCGTGGTGTCCCTCGCCCGCAACGGCATCCGCCAGGCCACCGGGTGGGAGGCCACCCAGCCGCTGTCGGGCCAGCGGTGCCTCACCCCCGAGGCGTTCGCCGCGGCCGGTCCACTCGCGGGTGGGTTCGGCGTCGAGACCGGCCTCACGATCGACCTGCTCCGGCAGGACTTCCGCGTGCTCGAGGTCGCGTGCGACCTGCACCACCGGGTCACCGGCGGGGACCTTCGCTCGCAGGTGCACCGTGGTCGGCAGTACCGGGACGTCGCCCTCGCACTGGCCAGGCGCGGAGTCCTACCGCAACGGCTCGACCGGGTGTCCGCGGACCTCGCCCGCAGATCGGCGGACTGGCGCGCTCGGCTCCGACGCGGTTGAACGTGCCACCGGTCGGTTCGTGGCGCGCTCGTAGGCGACGGTCGAGGCGGTGGCGACGACCAGCGGCACGGTGATCGCCGCGGCCACCGCGGTGACGGCCGAGCCGGAGTCATTGAGCAGGGACCCGAGGACGAGCAGCACGAGCATCGCGAGCAGGCCAGGTCGCAACGCGGGTGCCCGGTCGTACGTCTCCACCAGAGCGGAGAGCCGGAGCGTCGCCGGCCGGAGCACCGCAACTGCGACGAGAGCGGCGACCACGAGGACGAGCGGTCCGCCGACGCTGCCGAGCAGAAGGTCGAGGTTCTGCTCGAGCTTGCGCCCGACGACCTGCCAGGCCTCCCCGTTGCTGGCGGCGTCGACGAATCGCCCGAGGTGGGTCCGCTCTTCCGCTGGGCGCAGCCAGTCCAGCAGCGCGAGCCCGACGACGACTGCGACGGTGGCGAGGCCGATGCCGACGCCGAGCCGCCACGACGACCGGAGGCGCCCGACGAGGACCACCAGCACGGCGAACGCCGGAACCATCGCGAGCGGTCCGCCGAAGTCGCTGCCCAGACCCGGAGTCCCGTCCACCACGATCGCGGCAGTGCCGACCACCACCACCACGACGAGCGCGAGTGCGCGTCGGCCCGCCCGCAGCAGGGCATCGGCGAGCCCGGTGGCCAGCAGCACCGCGCCGGTGGCGAACACCGCGAACGCCACGTTGCCGAACCCGTAGAAGCGTCCCGCGACGAGCGGCTGGAGCCCCATCAGGCTGGAGATCATGAGCCTCGACCCGCTGAACACGTCGACCGCGAGCACCCCGGCGGTCACCGCGCCCACGAACCCCAGCGGCCCGAGCCGGCGCCCGCGCCACGGGCCGGTCAAGGCGACGACGGCGATCCCGGTGGCGATCGCGGCGACGGTCGCGACGAGGACGGTGAACGGAGCGTCGGACCGCCACCACGGCACGAGGTTCGCCGGGAAGGTCGCCACGGGCACGCAGGCGAGCCAGACGCAGACCCGGTGCAGCCAGCCCAGGACGCGCGCCCGGGCCAGACCGGTCGAGGCGGTGCGGCGCAGACCGATGAGCGCACCTGCGTACACGAGGAGTTGGAGGAGGGTCAGCCCACCGAAGAACCAGACGGTGTACGGCGTGATCATCTGGGCTGCAGCGTCCCGGTCGGTGTGCGCCCGCAACCGCTCCGCCGGCGTCCCGATGCCGACCTCGACCGGGACGATCCACGAGCCGACGAACGTCGTGGGGTAGCCGACCCCGAGCAGCCGCAGCACGGTCGGCGCCAGGTCGGTGGTCTGCACGAGGCCGGGCTGGCGGGTCGAGCGCGAACCGAGCATCGCGTCGGCGTAGGTCCCTCGGATCGCCGGGCCGGTCGCACCGAGCACCTGCAGGTGCGCGACGGTGCCGTCATCAGCGATCGAGGCGACGAGCACGGTTGCGCCTTCGGGAACGCCGCGGAGCACGGCACCGACCCGGGCGTCGACCAGCTGCACCTGCTCCGAGCGACCGGCGTCGCCCTCCGGCGGCACCCGGACGCCGCCCACGTCGACCACCACCAGGTCGGACTGCGCCGCGAGGTCGTTGATCTGGGCCTCGAGGAGCGCAGGGCTCGCCGCGATCGACTCGACCGACCCGACCGGGACGCCGTCGGTCCCGGCGATGGCCGTCGCGGCGCCCGGTCCGACGGCGACGGCCTCGACCCCGCGGTCCGCGAGCGCCGCCCCGAACGTGCCGAGGACCGCGCCTCGGTCGTCCTCGCGGGCGCGCTCGAGCGCGCTCGACCACCCGGGGACCGGGCCGGAGCCGGGCGCCTCCGGGATGGCGTCACAGGGGACCCCGCTCGCGGTGGTCGGCGCTGCGGCTGCGAGTCGCCCGCTCGAGATCGCCAGCCAGCCGTCTGCCGGGCACGCGTACGCGCGGATGCTGCGGACTGCGAGCGTGCCGGTTGCGCCGGTCTCGAGCAACGACGCGAGGGCCGGGGTGTCGGAGTCGATGTCGGTCCAGCGGATCCCGCTGGTCCCGACCAGCACGACCGGTCCGGGCACCGCAGGCGTAGCGACCGGTTCCTCGGCGAGCACCGGTTGCACGGGACCTGCGGCCGAGAACACGGCGCTGGTGCAGCCGACGCCGGCCACCGCACCTGCGACGAGCACCAGCCGGGCGAGCCGGCCAGCGCCCCCAGTCCCCCTGCTCATCGCCGCCAGGGTAGGTGACGCGTGTGGCACGGGCCCGAAAACGCAGGCCGGGTCGCTCCCGTGACTCGGCTAGACGAGGAGGTCGACGCCGAGCGCTTCGAGCGCGGCCAGGACGGCGAGGATTGCGAAGAGGGCGCCGGCGACCCGGCGGACGGTCGACGGCCTCACGACGCGCAGCAGGGTGCGGCCGACGAGCACGCCGATCGCGGCGACGCAGGCAAGGGCGAGCCACGCGCCGACGAAGACCGAGATCGGTTCGCCGTACCGAGCGGCCAGACCAGCGGTGACCAGCTGGGAGAGGTCGCCCCACTCGGCGAGGAAGAGCACCCCGAAGCTGGTCCCGATCGCCGCGAACGCGCCGCGGGTCGTCGCCGGGGTGGCCGCACGGTCGACGCGCTCGGTGAGCGCGCGTTCGTCGTCCTCGCTCGCCTGGACGGCGCGGGCCGCGCTCCGGAGCAGCACGAACGACCCGATCGCGAACAGCACCGCGGTGCCGGCGGCGACCGCCCGCTCGGGCAGGAGCGCGAGCAGACCGCCAGCGGTGACCGCGACCGCGGTCTGGACACCGAACGCGAGAACGACCCCGACCCACACCAGGACCGGCCGGAACCGCGTGGACAGGACGAGCGTCGCGACGAACGTCTTGTCCGGCAGCTCGGCGGGGAGAATCACCGCGAACGCGGTGAGCGCGACGAGAACATCCATCGCGTCGATGCTCCCAGTGCGGCTCGCCGCAGCGGCCACCGCCGGGCCGCTGCAGTGATTTCGGGTGGGTCGGCGCGATCGGGCTCGATAACCTCACGGGGTGATCGATCCCCGACTCGTCCGCGAGGCCCCTGACCTGATCCGTGCGTCGCAGCGCGCCCGGGGCCTCGACGAGTCGACGGTCGACGCCGTCGTCGAGGCCGACGAGCGGCGCCGGGCCACGATCGCCCGGTACGACGCGCTGCGCAACGAGCAGAAGTCGCTCGGCAAAGGGGTCGCCACCGCGGCCGGCGAGGAGCGGGCGAGCCTGCTCGCCCGTACGAAGGCGTTGTCGACCGAGGTGAAGACAGCCGAGGCCGAGCAGGTCGCCGCCGCCGATCGCGCGCGCGAGCTGCTGCTCTCGGTCCCCAACATCGTCGCGGACGGGGTCCCACCCGGCGCCGAGGAGAACTACGTGGTGCTCGAGCACGTCGGGGCCCCGCGCGACTTCGCCGCGGAGGGCTTCGTCCCGCTGGACCACCTCGCGCTTGGCGGGCTGCACAAGGCGATCGACACCGAGCGCGGAGCGAAGGTCTCAGGGTCGCGGTTCTACTACCTCACCGGGATCGGTGCCCGCCTCGAGCTGGCCCTCGTCAACCTGGCGATGGCGCATGCGGCCGAGGGCGGCTTCACCCCGATGATCCCGCCGGCTCTGGTGAAGCCCCGGGCGATGGAGGGGACCGGGTTCCTCGGTCAGGCAGCGCAGGACGTGTACCGGGTCGAGTCCGACGACCTCTACCTCGTCGGCACGTCGGAGGTGCCGCTGGCGGCGTACCACTCCGACGAGATCCTCGACGTCGCGGACCTCCCGCTGCGCTACGCGGCGTTCTCGCCCTGCTACCGGCGCGAGGCCGGGTCCTACGGCCGGGACACGCATGGGATCTGGCGCGTGCACTGGTTCGACAAGGTGGAGATGTTCGTCTTCACCCGACCGGAGGACGCGGCGGCGGAGCACGAGCGCCTGCTCGAGCGCGAGAAGGACTTCCTCGGGCTGCTCGAGCTGCCCTACCGCGTGATCGACACCGCAGCCGGTGATCTCGGGCTCAGCGCCGCGCGCAAGTACGACATCGAGGCCTGGATCCCGTCCCGCGAGGGGTACGGCGAGCTGACGTCGACGTCGAACTGCACGGACTTCCAGGCCCGCCGGCTCGGCACCCGGATGCGCACCGGGGACGGCACGGCGGCTGTGGCGACGCTCAACGGCACGCTCTGCTCGATGGCTCGCTTCATCGTCGCGGTCCTGGAGAACCACCAGCAGTCCGACGGCTCGGTCCGAGTCCCGGCAGCGCTGCAGCCCTACCTCGGCGGGCTCGACGTGCTGAAGCCCGAGCGCGGCTGACCTCCTCGGTGGCCTCGCCCGACCCGGTCCGGCTCGTCGCGACCGATCTCGACGGCACGATCGTCCGGAGCGACGAGACGATCACCGACCGGACCGTCGCGGCCCTGGACCGGGTCCGGGCGGCGGGCGCGGAGATCGTGATCGTCACCGGACGACCGCCCCGCTGGCTCCCGTACGTCGCTGATCGCATCGGGCACCGGGGGCTGGCGATCTGCTCGAACGGCGCGCTCGTCTACGACCTCGCCGCGGAGGAGGTGGTCGAGACCTATCCGATCGAGGCGAGCACGGTGCTGGCGCTGGTCGAGCAGCTGCGGGCGGGGATCCCCGGTGCGTCGTTCGCGGTCGAGGACCACGAGGGCATGCGGCACGAGGCGGCGTTCCCGCTGCACTGGGACGCCGGCCAGGCCGCGGTCCGGGCGGTCGAGGCGGCCGGCCTCGTCGGGTCACCGGCGGCGAAGCTGCTGCTTCGGGATGCCAGCGGGGATCCGGATGCGCTGCTCGTACGGGCCAACGACATCGTCGGGCGCCTGGCCGAGCTCACCCATTCGTCGTCGACGGCGATGATCGAGATCAGCGCAGCGGGTGTGACCAAGGCGTCGACGCTGGCCGCGATCTGCCAGCGGCGCTCGATCGACGCGGCACACGTGCTCGCGTTCGGCGACATGCCGAACGACCTGCCGCTCCTGGCCTGGGCCGGGCAGGCGTACGCCGTCGCGAACGCCCACACGTCTGTGCTCGAGGCGGTGGAACAGCACACCGCGAGCGTCGATGACGACGGGGTGGCGCAGGTGCTCGAGCGACTGTTCCCTGAGCGGCTGAGGCCCTAGAGGTACATCCCGTTGCGCGGGTCCTGGTCGGCCTCGCCGTGCACGTTCGGAGCCGGGCCGGGACCGGACGAGCCCGGGGGGAGTGCCCGGCGCATCTGCTCGAGCTGGGCGCGGGCGGCCATCTGCTGGGCGAACAGCATCGTCTGGATGCCGTGGAACAGGCCTTCGAGCCAGCCCACGAGCTGGGCCTGGGCGATCCGGAGCTCGCTCTCGGTCGGGACGGCGTTCTCGTCGAACGGAAGCGAGAGCCGCTCGAGCTCGGCCACCAGCTCCGGGGAGAGACCCTGCTCGAGCTCGGCGATCGAGCTGCGGTGGATCTCGCGGAGGCGGACCCGGCTCGCCTCGTCGAGCGGCGCGGACTTCACCTCTTCGAGCAGCTGCTTGATCATGCTGCCGATGCGCATGACCTTGGCCGGCTGCTCCACCATGTCGCTGAGCTGCTGGCCCCCGCGTCCGTCACCGCCTGGGCCGGCCCTTCCCATGCCGTCGGAGCTCACGACCACGACCGTGGGCGAGCCCGGCCCCTGGTTCCCGACGTCCTCGTGCGTGCCGCTGTCACGTCCACCGGGCTGGGTCATAGGTCCATCCTGCCCCGAGTGCCGCGCTGCGATGCATCCGCGACCGTCGCACCGGGCAACGGGCAGTCGACGTCGGACCCGTGGTTCTGCCCGCGGCGGCCGCCGGGCCCCTCGTCGTCCTCACCGGTCCGGGCCGCGTCCAGCCACGGGCGTACGGCGGCGGCAGCCACTGCCGTGAGCACGGCAGAGCCGGCGGAGAGCCGGAACGCGGCGTTCGAGCCGTACGCGTCGACCAGCAGACCGGCGAGCGCCGCCCCGGCCGTCACCCCGACGGTGAGCGCGGTGATCGACCAGGTCAGACCCTCGGTCAGGGCGCGGCGCGGGACCAGCCGCTCGACCAGGCTCATACCGGTGATCAGCACGGGCGCGATCGCGAGACCGGTGAGGAACACCAACGGGCTCAGGACGGCCACGCTGTCCGCGGCCAGCGGCAGCACGGTGGCGAGACCGAACATCGTCGCGGCGAGGACGAACCGGTCCGCGAGCGGGCGGCGCCAGCGGCGCGCGCCGTACAGGAGACCGGAGATCAGGCTGCCGGCGGCGTAGCAGGCGAGGACCAGGCCGGCGAGCCCGCGCTGGCCGCGCTCGTCGGCGAAGGCCACCACCACGACCTCGACCGAGCCGAACACCGCGCCGGCGCCGAGGAACGTCACGGCGATCGCCACCAGGCCCCGGGTGACCACCTCGCGGCGCGGGACGATGTCGGCGGTCGGGTGCAGCGGCGGCTGCGTGTCGCGCTGGGCGGCGAAGAGGAAGCCACCGCCGACCGCGAAGCACAGCGCGGCGACGAGGCCAGCGGCCGGGTTGACCGCCGTCGCGAGGAACGTCGCGAGCGGCGGCCCGACGACGAAGATCACCTGGTCGAGGACAGACTCGAACGCGAACGCGGTCTGACGCCGGTCGCGATCGGTGATCGCGTGGGTCCACCGGGCCCGCACCATCGACCCGATGCTCGGCAGCGTCCCGCCGGCGAGCACGCCGAGGACGAACCAGGTCCACACCGGCCAGCCCAGCCGGACCGCGGCGATCAGACCGGCCAGCAGCAGGCCGTGGGCGAGGAGCGCGGGTCGAAGCACGCGGGCCTGCCCCAGCCGGTCGACCAGGCGGGCGATCTGCGGCGCGGCCAGCCCTCCGGCGAACGTCACCGTGCCGGCCAGCACGCCGGCCAGGCCGTACGTGCCCGTGGTGGCCGAGACCATGAGGAGCGTGCCGAGTCCGACCATCGAGATCGGCATCCGGGCCAGGAAACCGGTCGAGGAGAAGGCGGCTGCGCCGCGAGCGTGAAACAGTTCGGAGTAGGTCGAGAGCACGGCAGGCATCCGTCGAACGTGTGCGTCGGTCACCGTCAACTGCTGGTGACCGGGCGCGGCCGAGCCGGCCGGGCAACTTCAGCGTACGTGCAGACACCGACGAACGATCAGTTGGCAGGTCAGGGATGAACTACACGCTCGAGCTCGTGTGCGTCCCGGTGCGAGACGTCGACCGGGCAAAGGCGTTCTACGCCGAACAGCTCGGCTTCGTCGTCGATCACGACACGACGGTGAGCGCCGACGCAAGGATCGTGCAGCTCACCCCGCCGGGGTCCGGGTGCTCCATCTGCATCGGCAACGACATGGTCGACATGGAGCCCGGTTCCCTCAAGGGCCTGCAGCTCGTCGTCAACGACGTCGTCGCGGCCCGGGCCGAGCTGGCCGGCCGGGGCGTCGCCGTGAGCGCGGTCCAGGTCTACGGCCGCGACGGCCTCCGGCCGTACGAGGAGGGCGAGGAGCTGAACAACGTCGGCTTCTGCTCCTTCGACGACGCTGATGGCAACGGCTGGGTGATCCAGCAGATCACCGCTCGTGCCTGACGCGCGTTCGCCGGTGCGGCGCAGCGCGAGGAGCTCGCCCCGTTGCAGGAGATCGATGCGGCGCCGGCGAGCGCCGAGATCGGCGTTCACGCCGCCATCCGCCTCACCACCGGCAACCGCGAGCGCGTGAACAGCCCGGACACGAGCACCGCGACGAGCGGCACTCCGACGCCGATCACCGCGAGCAAGGGCCACGGGACCATCCAGGGCGCGAGCCCGAAGCCCTCGAGCGCGATCAACGCCACATACGTGCCGAACCCCACCCCGACGATCGCGCCGAGGACGCCGACGACGCTCGCCTGGGCCATCGCCAGCGACCTGCGCCGACGCGGATCGGCACCGACCGCCGCCAGCGTCGCCAGGTCGGCCCGGCTCTCGGCCCCGGCCAGCCCGACCGCGATCGCGACGCCGGCCACCGTGACGAGCCCGCTGGCCGCGCCGAGCAGGAGGACGTAGAGGCCCGAGCTCGACTCGTACCCGCGCTCGACGTCGGCATAGAGGCCGGCGTCGGCGAGGCCGGCCAGCGCGCGCTCCTCGGCCGCGGCGGACGGAACCGAGCTGGCCGGGATCAGCGTGCCGCCGAGGTCGGTGTCGAGACCGAGGCCGGCGGCCGTCGTCGGTGAGACGAGGGCTGCGCCGATCACGCCGAACACTGGGGTTTGGACCGCGACCGCGCCCAGCGTCGCGTGGAAGTCGGCTCCGAACACCTCGTCGTCGGGGCCGGCCGTCCCGCCGGCTCCAGTGACGTCCACGTCTGTGACGCTGCCCGGCGGCACGAGCGACGCGTACGTCCCGAGCCGGATCTCACCGTTCTCGACCATGTCGCGGCCGTTGTCGAACACCAGTGCGCCACCGGACTCGTAGGCGTCGAGCTCGTCGGCGCTGAGCGCCCGGCCGAGGAGTGCCTCGGCGAGGTCGACGCCGCCGACCACGAGCGCACCGCGGGCGACGCCGGCCTCGCACGCCGTGACGTCCGGGCACTCCGCGGCGACGGCCACCTGCTCGAAGTACGTCTCGCCCGCGGGGACGAAGTCCGGAGCCTCCGCGCCGGTCGCGCTCAGGCCGGCGTGGGTGACCGTGACCGGGGCGCCGCCGCCGAGGACCTGGGACGCACTCCGGACCGCGGCGTCGTAGCGCGCCGGGTTGCGGTCGTCGGGCTGGACGAACGTCGCGCCGAGCGGCAGGACGAGCTCGTAGCTGTCGCGGCTGGCGGCGTCGTCGGCGCTGATCACGTAGCCGATCGCCACCGTGCCGGCGACCGCCATGACGACCGCGCAGATCGCCGGCGCGGTCCGATGGCGGTGCCGTCCGGCGTCGCGCAGGGCGAGGCGGGCCACGAGCGGGAACCACCGGGCGAGCCGGCCGACGGCGCCCACGAGCGCCGGAGCCGCGAGGAGCAGCCCGAGCGCCATGGCGGCGAACCCGAGGAGGGACAGCGCGATGTAGAGGCGGGTCGCCGGCGGGTCCATCAGGGGCGCGCCGGCGGTCAGGTCGACACCGGCGAGCGCTCGCTCGTACCGCGCGTCGAGGGCGCGGGCCCGTGCCGCGGCCAGGAACGCCACCGCGGCGCCGGTGGCGAGCAGCACGATCCCGGCGAGCGGAGCGCGCATCGGCCGCTCCGGCACCGGCGTGCGCTCGCTCAGCGCGGCCAGGACCGGGACCCGGGACGCGCTCATGGCCGGGACGATCGCGGCCAGCAGCCCGGCGAGGACCCCGAACCCGCCGATCAGGGCCAGGTCCGACGGGACCACGACGAGCCCGGCGAAGGCATGGTCGGCCGAGCGCTCCCACGCTGACCACCCGACCAGCACGGGGACGAACCCGAGGGCGAGGCCGACCAGGCCGCCGAGACCGCCGAGCACGATGCCCTGGGCGAGCACGACCCGGCGGATGTCGCGGCGGTCACCGCCATTCGCGGCCAGGAGCCCCAGCTCGCGGACCTGCCGCCGCGCACCGACCGCGAACGCCGTACCGGCCAGCAGGACCACCTCGAGCAGGCCGAACCCGACCACGAGCCCGATCGCAGCCAGCGTGTCCAGCGATGCCCCGGTCGCCTGGGTGCGTGCGGTCTGGTACCGGTCCGGGTGGAGGATGCCGTCGCGCGGGAGGAACACGACCCCCTCGGCCGCCAGGCTGCGCCAGAGCACGCCCGGATCGGCGGTGGCGGGCAGGTCGACCAGCCATCGGGTCGCCGTCCAGGTGAGGTTCTCCGCATTCACCAGGTCAGCGCCGAGGCCAGCCTCGGCGTACACGGTGCGGCAGGCCAGGCAGTCGGCGTCGACGGCGATTCCCGTCACGGTCACGGTGCGCTCCTCGCCCACCTGGAGCGAGTCGCCGAGGGCGATGCCCAGGTGCGCGGCGAGGGCCTTCGACACGGCCACCTCGTCGGGTGCGGCCGGCGCCTGACCGCTGTCGAGTCCGTACCGCGACGGTGCGAGCCGGCTGTCGAGGGCGTCGACGAGCAACGACGTCTGCACGAGTCGGCCGTCGGACTCGACCGTCGTCAGGTCCTCGCCCGGGAGCGGTGAGAGCGACGTTCCCGGTGGGAGCAGCGCTGACACGTCGACGGCGAGCGGGTCCCGTTCGGTGTCGTCGAGCGGGATCCACCCGCCGTCGGCGTAGAACCGCACGTCCGGTGGCTCGATCGCGCCGCTGCTGGTGACCTGGACGAGCGCGTCGGTAGTTCCGAGGAACCGGTCGGCCCGCTCGTCCGCGGTGAGCTCGCCGGTCCGGGCCAGCACGGCGATCATCGCCATCGCGAGCACGGGCAGCGCGACCAGCGCCGTCACGAGAACGGTCCGTCCGCGGTGTCGCCGCGCGGTCCGCCAGGCCAGCCGGAGCGCGGGCACCCAGGCCCGGCCGGGTCGGCGCTCGCGCCCGGCCGGTCGCTCGTCGGTCACTGCTCGGCCCCGAGACCGAGCAGGGACTCCACCTGTGCCGGCGGCCCGGTCTCGTCGACGATCACGCCGTCTCGCAGGAAGATCACGCGGTCGGCCCACGCGGCGTGCCGAGCCTCGTGGGTGACGAGCACGCCGCCCGCCCCGGCGTCACACCGCGCCCGGAGCAGTCGGAGGACGGCCTCGCCGGTCGTCGAGTCCAGCGCACCGGTCGGCTCGTCGGCGAGCACGAGCCGGCGGTCGCCGATCAGGGCGCGGGCGATCGCCACGCGTTGCTGCTGACCGCCGGACATGTCCTCGGGGAACCGGTCCGCGAGGTCGTGCAGGTCGACCTCGGCCAGGGCGCGGACCGCCTCGCGTCGGGCCCGCCGGGCGCTCATGCCGTCGAGCTCGCGGGGGAGCGCGACGTTCTCCGCCGCCGTCAGGGCCGGGATGAGATTGAAGTCCTGGAAGACGTACCCGACCTGCCTGCGGCGAACAGCTGCGAGCTCGGA
Organism: Sporichthyaceae bacterium; assembly: GCA_013696235.1. Lineage (GTDB taxonomy): Bacteria > Actinomycetota > Actinomycetes > JACCYY01 > JACCYY01 > JACCYY01. The sequence goes on from JACCYY010000286.1 coordinate 14,234, forward strand.
CCGGGACAGGGTTCCGAGGTCGCGGCCCTCGACCAGCACCGCGCCCTCGCTCGGTTCGTCCAGCCCACCGGCCAGGGTGAGCAGCGTCGACTTGCCGGACCCGGACGGACCCATGATGGCGACCAGCTCGCCGGCCCAGACCTGGATCGACACTCCGCGCAGGGCATGGACGGCGTTGGCGCCCCCGCCGTGGACCCGGGTGACCTCGCGCAGCTCGAGCACGAGGTCCGTACCGCTGGTCGTCATCGCCGCACCGGAATCCGCTCGGCGGCGGGCTGGCGCGCGCCGGTCCGGGTCGGTGACGGCCGGTCCGCGAACCGGGCGAGGCGGCTCTCGCAGTGGTCGAGCCAGCGGATCTCCGCCTCCGCCTGGAAGACCAGCGAGTCGAGGACCAGGAGCCAGGCCAGGTCGCCGGACTCGTCGGCCCGCACCTTGAGGCGTGTGTAGTCCTGGAGCGTCCGCACGGTCGACGTACGTTGAGTCCGGACCACGTCGTTGACGTCGACACCGGGCACCGTGAGCGCGAGCGCGAGCTTGATCGCGAGCTCGTCGCGGGGTGGGGCGCCGCGGGCGACCGGCGTGTGGAACCAGCCGGTCACCTCGTCCCGTCCGGCCGGGGTGAGTGCGTAGCGCCGGTACCCGTCGTCGTCGTCACCGCTCTCGACCGGCACGACCAGCCCGTCACGTTCCAGCCGGCCGAGCGTCGTGTACACCTGCCCGATGTTGAGCGGCCAGGTGGCGCCCGTACGCGCCTCGAACTCCGCGCGGAGCTGGTAGCCGTACATCGCGCCGTCCTCGAGCAGGGCGAGGAGACCGTTTCTGATGCTCATGGATACCGAGTATGCACGGCATGCCGGCGGTTGTCCATACCCGGTATGCAGCCGGGATGGACGTGTGTTCGCGGTCTCAGCGGACCCGGAGCACGACCTTCCCGACGTGCTGGCTCGCCTCGACGACGCGGTGCGCCTCGGCGGCCGCGGTGAGCGGCAGGACCCGGTCGACGACGGGCCGCACGGCTCCGGACTCGACCAGCGGCCAGACGTGCTCGCGTACGGAGGCGACGATGGCTGCCTTCTCCGCCCGCGGCCGGCCACGGAGTGACGTGGCGATCACCGCGCCGCGCTTGGCGAGCAGGGCGCCGATGTCGAGCTCGGCCTTGCTCCCGCCCTGCAACCCGATGATCACGAGCCGTCCGTTCGGGGCGAGCACCTCGATGTTGCGGGCCAGGTACTTGGCGCCCATGTTGTCGAGCACGACGTCGGCGACCAGGCGCTCGCGCCGCATCACCTCGACGAAGTCCTCGTCCTTGTAGTTGATCATCACGTCGGCGCCGAGCTCGCGGCAGCGACCGAGCTTGGCGGCGCTGCCTGCCGTGCAGACCACCCGGGCGCCGCTGTGGTGCGCGAGCTGGATCGCCATCGTTCCGATACCGCTGGCGCCGCCGTGGACCAGGAACGTCTCGCTCGGGCGGAGGCCGCCCACCATGAACACGTTCGACCACACCGTGCACGCGACCTCTGGCAGTGCGGCCGCCGTGACAAGGTCCACGCCCAAAGGCACCGGCAGGAGCTGGCCTACCGGCACGGAGACGAGTTCTGCATAGCCGCCGCCGGCCAGCAGCGCGCACACCTCGTCGCCGATGGTCCAGGCCTCGACCCCGTCGCCGAGCCCGACGATCCGGCCGGAGCACTCGAGACCCGGCCAGGTCGGCTCGCCGGGCGGGGCGTCGTAGCGCCCGATGCGCTGCATCAGGTCGGCCCGGTTGACCGCCGTGGCGGCGACCTCGACCAGCACCTCGCCCTCGCCGGCCACCGGGTCGGGCACCTCGCCCCAGACCAGCTGGTCCGGCCCGCCCGGCTCATTGATGGTGATCGCCTGCATACCCGGACGCTATCCGCGGGCTCCTGCCGCACGTCCCCCGGCCCGAGTGACCAGAGATCATCACCGACGAATCAGCGCAGCCGTGCCCTACCCTCGACTGGGCCAGGAGGGCTCGCATAGTGGACGAGTGCGGCGGTCTTGAAAACCGCTGAGGCGGCAACCCCGTCTCCGTGGGTTCGAATCCCACGCCCTCCGCTGA
>JACCYY010000341.1 GCA_013696235.1 Sporichthyaceae bacterium
CCGATGGGAAGCACCGACACGAGCACGATCGCGATGAGGATGATCTCGATGTTCGAGCTGACGAACTCGAACCCGCCGAGGAAGTAGCCGAGGAGCGTCACGCCCGTGCCCCAGAGCACGCCGCCGACCGTGGAGTACAGCGCGTACCGGCGGAAGTCCATCTTCCCGACGCCGGCGATCACCGTGATGAACGTCCTCACGATCGGCACGAACCGGGCGAGCACGATCGCGCGTGCGCCGTACCGGTCGAAGAACGCGAACGTCTTGTCGACGTACTCCTGCTTGAAGACCCGCGAGTCGGGGCGCTGGAAGATCGGCGGCCCGGCCTTGCGGCCAATCCAGTAGCCGACCAGGTTCCCGGCGACGGCCACGACGCTGATCAGCAGGCAGAGCAGCCACAACGGCACGTCGAGGGTGCCAGCGGCGACGAGCAGACCCGCGGTGAAGAGCAGCGAGTCGCCGGGCAGGAAGAACCCGACCAGCAGCCCACACTCGGCGAAGACGATCAGCAGGATCCCGGCCAGCGCCCAGGGTCCGAAGGACTCGATGATCGCGAGCGGGTCCAGCCAGGAGGGACCGATGGCAACGGTGGTCGGCACGATCCGAGCGTACGGGCACGTGACCCGACGGCTCGGCCGAGATCTCGCGCGGCGCGAGCCGACCCGCCATAGTCGGCAGATGCTGGCTCCGTCGAACGCCGATCGACACCTCGGACCGGTGGCCGAGCAGGTCTCGAGGCTCGCGCGAGACCCGACCTACGTCCGGCTGGAGGGCCTGCACTGTGTCAAGCACGCGTTGCGGTTCGGTGCTGACGTCACGCTTCTCGTGACCGCCGACCGGGAAGCCGCGATCGGGCTCGCGCGCATCCTGGCCCCGGACGTGCGCGCCCGCCTGGTCGCCGACCTCGTCGAGCTCCAAGCCGCGGACGTGGACCACGTGATGGGGCGGCAACGCCTCGACGTGCTGGGCTTCGCGCGGCGCCCGACCTCGATCCTCCCACCCCTCGTCGCGCCGGCAGTCCTCCTCCAGGACCCCCGAAACCTGGGCAACCTCGGTGCCGCCGTACGGGTTGCCGCCGGTTTCGGCGCGCGCGCGATCCGGACCACCGGGTCGGTCGACCCGTGGCACCCGACGGTCGTCCGGGCGGCGGCGGGCCTGCACTTCGCGGTGAGAGTCGGGCGCGTCGACGACGCGGTTGGGTCGACCGCCGGAGACGGGCCGCTCCTCGCCTTCGACCCGACCGGCGACGACCTCCGCGAAGAGAGGATCCCGGACGACGCCGTCCTGGCGTTCGGGTCCGAGCGGCACGGCCTCTCGCCCGGACTTCGTCGGCGTGCCGACCGGCTCGTCGCGATCCCGATGCGCGAGGGGGTGTCGAGCTACAACCTCGCCACCTCGGTCGCCGTCGCACTCTTCCACTGGTCCGCCGGCAGCGGCGTACCCGTCGATGGCTCCTGACCTCCCAGCTCCGGGCCCCGGTGTGCTGGCGGCGTTCGGGGTCGGCGGTCGGGTGCGGCGGCTGCCCGGTGGTCGAGGGACCGCATGGCGCGCGGGAGACGTCGTGATGAAGCCGACCGGCTGCGTCGCCGAGTCCGGGTGGCGCGCAGACGTGCTCAGTGCGTTGCCCGACCTCGCGCTGGTCCGCTTCGCCCGCCCTGTTCCGGCTCGGTCCGGCGGGTGGACCGTCGACGGCTGGGAGGCTTGGCACGCCGTGCGCGGTGAGCCGGACCCGACCCGGGTCGAGGACGTGCTCGTGGCGGGTGAGGCCTTCCACGCTGCTGTGGCCGGTGTCGCCCGGCCGGACTTCCTGGTGGCGCGTGAGGATCCGTGGACGTACGGGGAGAGCGTTGCTTGGGGCGAGCTGCCCGTCGACGGTGACCTCGCCTGGCGCGTGCTGCTGGAACGCCTGGAGCAGGGTCGTCGTCCGCTCGCCTTGCCGGTCCAGCCTGTGCACGGCGACCTTCTCGGCAACGTGCTCTTCGCCGACGGTCTCCCGCCCGCCGTGATCGATTGGGCGGTGTACGAGCGGCC
>JACCYY010000343.1 GCA_013696235.1 Sporichthyaceae bacterium
TCAGCCGAGCTACGCCCTGGCCAGCAGGACAGCGACAGCCTGCCCCCGTACGAGGTGCTCGACGACATCCTCGACCACTACGTCGAGCGAGACCGAGGTCTCGCCGATCTCGTCGGCGACGGTTACGCCGTGACCATGGTGGACGAGGTGCTCCGGCTCGTGGACCGAGCGGAGTACAAGCGGCGGCAGTTCCCGCCGGGTCCGAAGATCAGCTTCAAGGCGTTCGGCCGCGACCGTCGCCTGCCGATCACGAACCGCTGGCGGGAGGTCCTGCCGACGGCCGAGCGCCAACCGGATCGCCGACCGGAGTCCCGACCGGAGTTTCGATCTGGCGGCCCGCAGGCGACGCGGTCGGTGGGGACGCCGGAGGCGTCTGAGTCGCAGGTGCAACCGACGCCGTCTGAGCCGTCGGCGCAGCCGCAGCCGTCGTCGCCGAGACCGAATGCACCGGTGGCGGCGCTCCGGGCGGACGGCTCGACGCCGTGGTGAGCCAGCGGTAGGTGAGGGCGCCGAGCGCGCCGCCGATGGCCGGACCGACCCAGTAGACGTAGAAGTCCTCCCACGCCCAGGACGCGAGGCCCGAGCCGAACCAGCGCGCCGGGTTCAGCACGCCACCGGTGGCCGGACCGATTGCCAGCACTGCCACGGTGAGCGTCAGCCCGATCGCGAACGGGTAGACCGAGCGCGGCGCCCGGGCGTCGACGGCGGTCCCGAACACGACCAGCACGAGGAAGAACGTGGCGACGAGCTCGAGGAGGATCGCCGAGCCGACGTTCACTCCTTCGGGCACCACCGGCGTGCCGGCGGCGACGACCTCACGTGAGGTGGCCGCCAGCGTCACGAGCCCGGCAAGCGCGGCCCCCCCGAGCTGCGCGGCCCAGTACATCCCTGCGGTCGGCAGGTTCATGCGTCGGGTGACGACGAACCCGAGCGTCACCGCAGGGTTGAAATGACCTCCGGAGATGTGACCGAGTGCGGCGATCATCACCGCGACGGTGAGGCCGTACGCGAAAGCGGCTCCAACCAGCCCGCCGGCCCGGAAGCCGATCGTGAGCGAGAGCACCCCGACGAAGACGAGGGCGAAAGCCCCGATCGCCTCAGCGACGGCGAGACGGATCCAGTCCTTTGGCACGACCCCTCCAAGGGCTGACGACGCCCGGGCGCCGTCGATCTGCATGACGTCTGCACGCTATCCCCGAACACGGTGGCGATCCGTACGCAGCACCGGTGGTGACCCGGATTGGTTGACGGGAGACCATGTGGGGTGACTGCCGACGACATCGCCAGCCTCACCGACCGCGTCCGGTCCGGCGCGACGTCCAGCCGTGAGCTCGTGGAGATGCTGCTCGACCGGGTCGCAGGCGACGGCGGGCCCGACGGGGTGCACGCTGTGCTCGAGACGAACGCGGACGCCGTCACCGACGCCACCCGGCTCGACGCCGAACGCGGTGCCGGCCGGATCCGCGGGCCGCTGCACGGGATGCCGGTGCTGATCAAGGACAACGTCGACACGGCCGCGCCACTGCACACGACCGGCGGCTCGTACGCGTTGAAGGGCACCTCGCCGCTGCGCGACGCGACGGTCGTGACGAATCTGCGCGCCGCCGGTCTCCTGGTGCTCGGCAAGACCAACCTGTCCGAGTGGGCCAACTACCGCTCCACCCGTTCGATCTCCGGTTGGAGCGCGGTCGGTGGGATGACCCGCAACCCCTACGACCACGCGCGGTCGCCCTGCGGCTCGTCCTCGGGATCCGGCGCCGGCGTCGCGGCCGGGCTGGCGCCGCTGGCCGTGGGCACCGAGACCGACGGCTCGATCATCTGCCCGGCCGCGTTCTGCGGCGTGGTCGGCCTCAAGCCGACGCTCGGGCTCGTCCCGACCGCCGGGGTCATCCCGATCTCCCGGTCGCAGGACGTGGTCGGGCCGATGACCGGCACGGTCCGGGAGGCCGCCCTGCTGCTCGCCGCGATGTCCGGCCGGCCGGACGCCGGCGCGCTGGACCCGTCGCACTCCGACGTCGACCGCTTCCCACTGCGCGGCGTGCGACTCGGCCTGCCCCGCGACGGCCTCTGGTCGCGCGAACCGCGCGTCGGCTCCGTCGTCGAGGCGGCGGTCAAGGTGCTGGCGTCCCTCGGGGCCACGATCATCGACCCCGTGCAGATCCCGAGCCTGGCCGAGATCGACGACACCGACGAGCTGACGGTCCTCGACCACGAGCTCAAGGTCGAGCTCGCTGCGTACCTGGCCACCCGCGCACCGGGCGGTCCGCAGACCCTGGCCGACCTCATCGCCTTCAACCAGGCGCACGCGGACGTCGAGCTGACGCTGTTCGACCAGGACATCTTCGAGCGCGCCGAGGCGACGACCGGTCTGGACGCACCGGCGTACCGCTCGGCCCGGGATCGATGTGTGCGGATCTCGCGAACCGAGGGCCTCGACTCCGTGTTCGCGACGCACGACCTCCATGCCCTCGTCATGCCGAGCGCTGATCTCGCGTTCTCGCTCGGACCGCGGGGCGACGCCGGTCCGGACGCTGATCGGGACCAGGGCGCCCAGTACGCAGGCGGCCGGGCGGTCAGTGCGACGTCGTTGCCGGCGATGGCCGGCTACCCGATGCTGACCGTCCCGTGCGGGCTCGTCGACGGCCTCCCGGTCGGGCTCGGCCTGGCCGGTCTCGCCGGCACCGACCGCGTACTCCTCCGCGTCGGCCACGCCTACGAGGTGGCTGCCTTCGGCCCGGCCGGCGCTGCCGCCGCCCTCCCCCCGCCGCGTCCCGGGCGCTCAGTCGTCTGAGTCGGTCCACCTCGGGTCGGTGTCCCACGCCTCGTTGCACTCGGCGGCGCGCTGCAACGTGGCGGCTGCCTCGGCCTCGGTCTCGTACGGACCCATCCGGTCCTTGTTCGGGCATCCGTCCTCGCCCTCGACGCGCTGGTGAGCCAGGCAGAACCACCATGGACCGCTCATCTGCTCGCTCCCTCGCATCGTGGGCGGCTCCTAGGATCATCCCCATGCCGCTCGTCCAGGGAACGCTGTCCCCGCTCCGCACCGTACCGCCGCGTATCACCCGGCCCGAGTACGTCGGGAAGCCCCGACCCACCAAGCTCGACGGCTCGTTCGTGCAGGACGCGGAGACGA
>JACCYY010000364.1 GCA_013696235.1 Sporichthyaceae bacterium
CCTCGGCCCAGCGCGCCGGCCGACGCTACGAGCGTGGTCTCCGCCATCCCGTACGACGGGTAGAACGACTCAGCGCGGAACCCAAATGGCCCGAAGCGTTCGATGAAGCGGTCGAGGGTGGCGGCCCGGACCGGCTCGGCGCCGTTGATCGCCACGCTCCAGCTCGAGAGGTCGAGCTGGAGCAGGTCTGCGTCCTGGACCTTCTCAACGCACGCCTCGTAGGCGAAGTTGGGTGCGGTGCTGTGCGTCGCGGCGTACCGAGACATCGCCTGCAGCCAGCGGACCGGGCGGCGGAGGAACACGGTTGGCGGCATGAAGACCGCATGCAGACCGACCACCGGCGCCGACAGCAGCGACCCGATGAGTCCCATGTCGTGGTACGGAGGCAACCAGCTGACCATGACCCGGCCCCGCTCGGAGGGGTAGCAGTCTCCGAGCATCGCGATGTTCTCAACCAGGTTGCCCTGGCTGATCATGACGCCATTGGGGTCGCCGGTCGACCCGGAGGTGTACTGGAGGAAGGCGATGTCGTCCGGGAGGCATTGCCGAAGTGGGATCTCGACGTCATCCTCGTGGACGTCTGCGGCCGTGGTGACAGAACCGTCGAGCGAGAGCCACGTCAGAGGCTCGTCCGCGACGCGGAAGCCATCGAGGGCCGGCCGCACCGCCTCGGTCGTCAATCCACAGCTGACCCCCGCGTTCTCCGCCACCGCCTGGAGCCGGTCCATGTTGTCGCGACCGTGAAAGGGTGACGGCGGGTAGGCGGGCACGGCGATGGCGCCGGCGTACAAGCAGCCGTAGAACCCGGCGAGGTACTCAAGGCCAGGAGGCGCCATCAGGAGGACGGGTTTGCCGCGGCTCACCGCTGGATTGATCTGGCTCGCGACCCGACGTGCTGCGCGGCGCAGGTCGTCGTAGCTCCAGGTCACCCCATCCCCGGTGCCGTCTGCCAGAAATGTGAAGAGCGGGTCGTCCGGGCGCTCCCGGGCAGCGGCGTCGAAGGCGGCGAGATACGTCGCGTGCCGAACGATGATGACCTCCGTGTGTCGCGGTCTCGGGGCACCGAAGGTGTGGGTCGCCGCTTCGCGGAGGTGCCGAGATCCCCATCGTCCCACCGACCCGCAGGTCCTCGCAGCCCGGTTGGCTAGATTCGCGGCGTGCCGTGGAAACCCCTTGCCCCTCGCCGGGATCGTCGTCGCTCGGATTGGGCGACCCCGGCCGGCATCACGACACCGGTCGAGCGGGCGCAGCTCACGCGGGTCACCGTGGTCATCCCTGTGCTCGACCAGGCAGCCGAGCTCGACACCCAGCTCGGCGCCGTGACCGCGCAGCAGGTTCGTCTGCCCGTCGAGATCGTCGTTGCCGACAACGGGTCGAAGGACGGCACTGCTGCGGTCATCGCCCGATGGGAGCGGGTCGACGCGCGCGTGCGGGGACTCGACGCCTCTGCGCAGCCTGGACCCGCGGCCGCACGGAACGTCGGAGTGGCAGCGGCCGCCGGTGACGCCCTCGCCTTCTGCGACGCCGACGACGTCGTTGCGCCCGGCTGGCTCGACGCCTGCGTCGAAGCCCTCGCCGGAGCGGATGTCGTTGCTGGTGCGTTCGATTTCGGCGCGCTGAACGGCGACCAGGCCGCCGTGCCGATGGAGTACTACGCGTCCCACTTCGACTTCCTGCCAGCCGGTCTCGGCGCGAACCTCGCGGTGCGGACCGCCGCCTTTCGGGAGGTCGGGGGGTTCGACCAGACCCTGCGTGCTGGCGAGGACATCGATCTGTGCTGGCGGCTGCAGCTTCGAGGACATCGCTTCGAATCCGCGCCGCGGGCCGTCGTCGCCAAACGCGAACGGTCGGAGGCGCGGACACGACGTCTCCAGCTCGTGAGCTACGGGCGCCATGACGCAGTGCTGTACCGCCGCTTCCGGGGCGACGGGATGCGGCGCAACGACTGGCTGACCCTGAAGACCTACGCCTGGCTGCTGGTGAACGCGCCGCTCACCGTGGTCGGGCGGTCACGGCGCCGCACCTGGTCGCGGGCGTTCTTCCTGCGTCTCGGCCGGCTCCGTGGCTCCCTCGAGCACCGCGTCTTCTACCCGTGACGGATCGCGCTCGGCGGCGCGGCGCAGCTCGCCGGCCCAGCGATCGAGCCCTGGGAACTGTGCCGCCGCCGTCGCGAGTGCACGGACACCCTCCGGCGCGAGCCTGGACCGCCATCGGTCGGGTTGCTCGCTGGCTCGACGGTGAACCGCGAACCCATCCCCAGGTCGGTCGGACTCCTGCAGAAAACGTTCGGCATCGTTCCGCCACGGCAGCCCCAGCTCGTGGGCGAGTGCACTGAACCGAGGTACCGGAGCCACGCACAGGTCCTCGTGCACCACCACCACCCACTCTGCGTGCCGAGCCGCGGCGTCGAGAAGTGCGGCGGTGAGAAGGCAGACGTGCCACGCCGCGCGTGCCACCGGGTCTACCGAAGGTGGAGGACGGACGTGCCACGGCGTCAAGTAGTCCCGCTGCACGGCCGGATGCTGGTCCAGTGCGCGGTCCTGGTCCGGCAAAGCGAGCTCACGCCAGCTGCACAGCACGTTCGCCGGGTGCCGGAGGACGACGACCACGCGTACGGGGGGGAATCGATCGACCAGCCACTCCAAGGCCAGTGGCGCGTGAACGGTCTTGACGACGACGACCGGGACGGTCGACGGCGCGTCCGGGGTCGCCCGCGGGCCGCTTGTCAACGCTGCGGCCAACCGGATTCGCGCCGAGAGCCGCCCCTGCACGGCGTGCTCGCGCTGCGACGACCCGGCGCCGGTCCACAACCGATCCACCAGCTGCCCGCGTCTCGTCGTGACGTCCGTGGACAGTCCACCCAGCGCGTCACGCCAGAGCCGCTCGTACCGGGGCGCCGGATCTCCCGGCCGCAGCGCGGGGAACCGGCCCAATGACCGTTTCGCCACGAGTGCGCCGAGGGCTCTCTTGTCGTTGTCCGGCTCATGGAGCAGCGGGGCCCGGGCGATCTGGGCCAGGACGCGTGCGGTCCAGGTGCTACCGGATCGAGGGATCCCGGCGATCACCACGGGGCGAGCCTCGCCGGTCACCTCGGTGAGAGCAGCGCTGCCGCCGTCCCATCCGTGGGCTCGCGCTGAAACGACGTGGACTCGCTCCCGCGAGCGTCCCATCGCGCCGTGACGTGGACCGGCGACAGCTGCATGACACCGCGCGGCGGCGGATGACGCGGTGGTCCCTCCACATCGAGGGGTGCGGCCGGGTGCCAGGGCATCTGCGTGCTCCCCCCGGGGCCGAACGCGCCGAGCCAGACGTAGTAGCGACCCTTGGGCAGCGGCAGGTTCTCGATCGTGCACCGCAGGTCGTTCTCCCCGACCCGGAGGTCGACGCTCCGCGTGAGGGTGAAGATCGGCGTCGCCGGGCCCTCGCTGACGCCGACGCACAGATCGACGGGCCCCGACATCTCCGACGCGAGCGTGAGGCCGAGCAGGAGTGGCCGCCCGGTCTCCGGCAGCGCTTCGTCGATCGAGGTGGCGCTCAGCTGCGTCATCCGCACAGGGTCGTCCAGGAGTCGGGCGAGAAGCGCTGCCTTCTCCTCCAGACCGACGCGATACCGACCCAGCGTGTCGGCGGTAGGACCGTCGCTGCGGATCACGCCGTCGTCGAGCCACACCGTCCGCTGGCACATCGCCTCGACCGCAGCCATGTCGTGCGACACGAAGATCAAGGTGGTGCCCTGGTTCAGGACGTCCTTCATCCGCTCGAGGCAGCGCTGCTGGAAGCCGACGTCGCCCACTGCAAGCGCTTCGTCCACCAAGAGGATGTCGGGCTCGAGAAAGGCCGCGATCGAGAACCCGAGCCGCATCTGCATCCCGCTCGAGTAGAACTTGACCTGCCGGTCGATTGCGCCGCTCAGCTCGGCGAAGTCGACGATGTCGTCGAATCGGTCCATCACCTGGCGTCGGCTGAGCCCGAGGACGGTGCCGTAGAAGAGGGCGTTCTCTCGACCGCTGAGGTCCGGGTGGATGCCGGATCGCACCTCGATCAGCGCGCCGATCCGGCCGCCGATGTCCAGCTGACCCGCGTTCGGGTGGGTGACGCCGGCCAGAACCTTCAGCAGCGTGCTCTTGCCCGATCCGTTGAGACCGATCAGCGCGACCGCTTCCCCGGGCTGCACCTCGAGCTCGACATCGCGCAGCACCCATCGCGCCCGCCGACGCTGCCGTCGTCGGATCGCCGAAAGCGTCTCCTGGACCACGGAACGCCTCGAGTCCGGGCGGTACCGCTTCCAGATGTGCGTCGCAGACACCGAACCGGGCAGGGCTGCTTGGCTACGCGACATCGGCCATGCCTCCCTCGAGTCTCTTGAACAGTGCGTAGCCGCCGACGAGCACGACAGCCGCGGTCACCGCACCGGCGCCGAGGTAGTCCCATTGGGGCGCTTGACCGAGGAGGACTGTGCGGCGGAAGCTGTCGATCACCGGCGCAACCGGGTTCAGGAAGCAGTAGGCGAGGCGAGCCCAGCCCGGGAAGAGCTCCAGCCCGTACGCGACGGGGGTGGCGAACAGCCCGATCTGCAGCAGCAACGGCAGCACGACCCGGACATCTCGCAGGTACACGATGATCGAGGCCAGCGCGAGTGTCATGCCGGTGGTAAAAGCGATCAGGACAAGCAGCGGGACGATCGCGAGTGCAGTCGTGACAGCCGGGGCTTGCTGCTCCACCAGGAAGAGGATGACGAGCGGCACGAGCGCCATGCCGGCGTCCACCCCCGCGACGGCGACGGCGCTCAGCGGGAAGACCTCCCGTGGGAACTGCGACTTGTTCAACAACGCCTTGTCGCTGACGATGCTGCTCCCCCCGGTGTTGAGCGCGGCCGCGAAGAACGCCCAGGGCAACAAGCCGATGTACGCGAACAGCGGATAGGGGATGCCTCCGGTGTCGACGCCCGCGACGCGGCCGAAGACGAACGTGAGAACGATCAGCAGCCCGACTGGCGTGAGCAGCGCCCAGGCGAACCCCAGGACCGACTGCTTGTACCGCACCCTGAGGTTGCGCTCGGTGATCGTGCGGACGATCTGTCGGGCCCGCCATAGATCGCCGAGGACGCGGGAGGGCCGCAATGAGCGCTGGTACGCCCACTCGTCGGCGGGCTGCTCGTTGTGAGACACCTCCGCCGTGATGAGCGTCCGGAGCCGTGCACCCGGCGTCACCACCCGCTCGAGGTCAGTCACTCCATCCTCCCGCGCCCGAGCGCGCGCAGCGGCGATCGATGCCCGCGGGTCCGTCGAAGCCACCCCGCTCGCCCGCCCGGCACCTGGGCCAGCACGACACCGGCGAACCGGCCATGGGACCAGTCGACGATGTCGGCGGCCCGCTGCGCGTCCTCGGTGCGGGTCTTGCCGTACTCGCAGACGGCGAGGACGCCGTCGGCCATCGGAGCGAGCTCGGCGAATTCTGCGGTCGCAACGCGGCCCGCGTCCACCAGGACGACAACGCCCTCGTGGCGCAGGCCCGCGGCCACGGCCTGGGCCGGTTGGGCATCGTGGACCTGCTGCCAGTCCAGGGTCTGCACGCCGGCGACGGCCGTGTCCTGCGCCCATCGGTCGATCGCCGCGAAACCCCCATGCTCCGGGTTCGTCTCTCGTGCATTCGGTGACTCATCCCCGTCGGCACGAGCGCGCGTGGAGAGCGCCGACGAGCCGAGCCGCAGCACGGTCACCTCGCGACCGCCTTCCGCGAAGCTCGCGGCAAGGTTTGCCACCACGATCGGGTGGATCGCCTCCTCTGCCGGCGCCGCCAGGACAAGCACCAGACCACTGCGCCCTGCTGACGGCTCACCGAGCAGCTCCTGGTGGAG
>JACCYY010000004.1 GCA_013696235.1 Sporichthyaceae bacterium
CGCCCAGCTCGCGCTTGAGGAAGCCCACCTGCAGCAGAAGCAGGTTCTCGGCGACCTCCTCCTGCGGCGTCATGTGGGTGACGCCTGACAGCGGGAGCACGGTGTGCGGCCGCCCGGCGGCGAGCAGCGCACCCGAGAGCCGGAGCGAGTTCGCGGCCACCACGTTGTCGTCAGCCAGGCCGTGAATGATCATGAGCGGGCGCTCCAACGACCCGGCCTCGTCGACCAGCGACACCGCGTCGTACTTCTCGCCCGTCACGTCCGGGTGCCCGAGGTAGCGCTCGGTGTAGTGGGTGTCGTACAGCCGCCAGTCGGTGACCGGCGCGCCGGCGACCGCGGCATGGAACACGTCAGGCCGTCGAAGCACCGCCAGCGCCGCGAGGTAGCCGCCGAAGGACCATCCGGTGATCGCCACCCGGGTGAGATCGAGCTCGGCGTGGTCCTTCGCCAGCCCCAGCAGCCCGTCGACCTGGTCCTCGAGCACGGTGGAGGCCAGGTCCTCGAAGATCGCCCGTTCCCACGCCGCGCCTCGTCCAGGCGTCCCGCGGCCGTCGACGATCACGACCGCGAAGCCCTGATCGGCGATCCACTGCTCGGTGAGGTAGGCGCCGAGCTGCTCGGTGACCCGCTGGGCATGCGGTCCGCCGTACGGGTGCATGGGCACCGGGAGGGCTCCGGCCGAGCCGTCGTATGCAGTCGGCAGCACCAGCGCGGCCCGCAGCGCGCGGGCACCGATCTGGTGGAGCGTGACGCGCGGCGTGAGCGTGGGCGTCGCGGCGAACGAGCACAACGTCGCGGCGACTGCGTCGCCGCGCCGGACCGTGACGATCGCCGCCGCAGCGCGCAGGTCCGCGGACACGACGACGAGAGTGCTGCCGGTGCCGCTCGAGCCGGCCCACGTTCCGCTGTGGACGCCGGGAGTCGAGGTGACCTGCTCGAGGCGGCCGTCGGTGTGCCAGCACCACAGGTGGGTCTGAGTCGGCTCCTCGGACGCGACGAAGAGCACGCCTTGTTCGCTGGCACCCCGGACGGCGCGCACCTGCAACCCGACCGGCGTCACGGGATCGCCGTCGACGACGAGCCGACGCCAGCCATCGACGTCCGCAGCCCAGACGAGGCGGTCGCCGCACCACGCCGGCACACCGGGAACGATCTCGGTCCAGACCGGGTCGGAGTCCTCGCGAACCAGGTCGGTGACGCCGCTCGCCGGGTCGACCACCCGGACCTGGATCGTGCGCTGGTCGCGGCTCTGCACGACCACGAGCGCCGCGGCGCCGGTCCAGGAAGCGGTGACGAGGTACTCGAACCGCTGCCGGTCCCACATCACCTCGGTCCGCCCGCCGTCGAGGCCCACGACGAAGAGCCTGACGTCGGCGTTCGGGGTACCCGCCGCCGGGTACGCGTGCTTCGCCGGCTCGGTCCCGGGGTTGGCCGGGTCGCCGATGTACCAGCGCTGCACGGGCGCCTCGTCGGCGCGCTCGACCAGCAGGTGACGGCCGTCCGGCGCCCACCAGTACCCGCGGTAGCGGTCCATCTCCTCGCTGGCGATGAACTCGGCCAGGCCCCAGGTGACCTCCGCCCCGTCCGCCTCGACCAGCGCCCGGTCGGGCTCCGTCTCCGGGTCGGTCCCCACGACGCGCAGTGCGCCCGCGCTGGCGTATGCGACCCGGGTGCCGGTCGGGTCCGGGCGCGGGTCGGCGACCGGCGCACTGGCCGGCAGCTCGCGCACGCCGCCGTTGACGAGGTCGGCGAGGAACAGCCGTCCGGAGAGCGCGAACGCCGCGATCGAGCCCGACTCGTCCGTCGCGTACGCGACGATCCCGGCACCGGCCTCGCGGATGCGCTCGCGGCGGGCGCGCTCCTCCGGCGACAGCTCCTCCGCCCCTCCCGCGAGCAGCTCCGCGGGGTCGGCGACCAGGCGCTCGGCCGCTGAGTCGACGTCGAGCACCCAGAGCGCCGCGACCGGGTCGGTCCCCGACCCGGAGCGCAGGAACGTCACGCGCGCACCGTCGGGCGACACGGTGGCGAGCCGAGGGGCACCACGACCGAATCGTCCGGTGCGGGCGTACTGGCGCGGGAAGGACACCTCTTCGATCACCGGCTCATCCAACCGCACGCCTCGACGGGCTCGGACCGGACCGGCGGAGCATCGCTGCTCCTGGCCCGGGCCACCAGCCCGCATAGGCTCGCGGGATGGTCCAGTCGACGACGTACGGGCGGCGCTTGCTGCTCGTGCACGCCCACCCCGATGACGAGACGATCAACAACGGCGCCACCATGGCGCGCTACGTCGTCGACGGCGCGGGGGTCACGCTCGTGACGTGCACGCGCGGCGAGGAGGGCGAGGTGCTCGTCCCGGCGCTCGAGCACATCGGCCCCGAGCACGCCGACACGCTCGGAGCGCACCGCGAGAACGAGCTTGCCGAGGCCATGGCCGCGCTCGGGGTCACCGACTACCGGTACCTCGGGGAGCGGGGGGAGTTCCGCGACAGCGGCATGGCCTACGACGACCGGAACCGCGCGGTGGCCCGAGCCACGATCCGTCCGGGCACGTTCTGGGCGACCGACCTGCTCGTCTCGGCGAACCGCCTGGTCGCGATCCTGCGCGAGGTCCGCCCGCACGTTCTCGTCACCTACGACGAGAACGGTGCGTACGGCCACCCTGATCACATCCAGGCCCATCGGGTGGCGACCTACGCGCACGCGCTCGCCGCGAACCCGTCGTACCGGCTCGACCTCGGTACGCCGTGGAGCGTGCCCAAGGTCTACTGGAACGCGATGCCCCGCTCGACCATGGAGCGCTGGGTCGAGGCATCGAAGGAGATGGACACGGACTTCCTCCGGGTGGAGTCCGTCGACGACGTTCCGTTCGTGGTCGACGACGCGCTCGTGACGACGGAGATCGACGGCCGCGACCAGCTCGAGCAGAAGATGGCGGCGATGCGGGCGCACGCCACCCAGATCGCGGTCGACGGACCGTTCTTCGCCCTCTCGAACCACATCGGCTGGCGGGCGTTCGGCGTCGAGCACTACCGCCTGGTGCACGGGGAGCTCGGACCGGTTGACCCCGTGTCCGGGCGCGAGACCGACCTCTTCGCCGGGCTGGAGGGAGCCCCGGATCGGGCGGCTGGCGCGTCCCGCGCCGCCGGGGCGCCGACCGCGGGGTGAGGACGTTCGGCCGCGTCGTCCTCCTCGTGCTCCTCGCCGCGGTCGGTGGCGTCGTCGGGGTGGTCGGTTCGTTCGTCCACGACGCCTCCTTCGAGGTCGCCGGCGTCGGAGCGCCGGTCGGGCTCCTGCTGGCGCTCGGTCTGGCTGCCGCGGCCCACCTCCTGGCCGGCTGGCTGCTGCGCAGCCGGCTCGCGGTGCTCGCACCGGGCACAGGATGGCTGGTTCCGGTCCTGGTGCTGAGCGTGCCGCGTCCCGAGGGCGACCTCGTGGTCGCGGCCGGCCTCAGCGGCTACGTGTTCCTGCTCGGCGGGTCGGTGCTGATCGGCTTGGGCGTCGCCATGCCCTACGCAGACCGGCGTCGGCCGCCCGTCCCGTACGATGAGGGGTCGGGCCGCTGAGTGTGTCGCGGGCCGCTTCCTCGACCTGACAGAGCCGAAGGACAGTGTGGGCGTGCCCGAGACTCGCGAGATCGTGGCGCCCGGCCCGCCGGCCGAGGACGCTCGGCGCAGCCGACGCGGCTGGTTCGTCGGCGCGGCTGTCCTCGTGGTGCTGCTCGGCGCGTACGTGGTCGGCGCGCTGTTCACCGGCGACCGCGTCCCCCGTTCGACGACGGTGGGCGGGATCGACATCGGCGGGCTCACCCGCACGGAGGCCGAAGCGAGGCTGGACGCCACCCTCGGGCCGCGGCTCGCCAAGCCGGTCGAGGTGACCGTCGGCGAGACCGTTGCGTCGATCGCCGCGGCGGAGGCGAACCTCGTGCTGGCCACGTCAGAGACCGTCGAGGAGGCGGCCGCGGGCTCGGCGTGGAACCCCATGCACATCGTCCGCGTCCTCGTCGGCTCTCCCGCCGCGGTCGACGCCGAGGTACGCACTGACGGCGACAGCCTGACGTCGGCGCTCGAGGCGCTCGCTGGACAGACCGACCGCGAGCCGGTCGACGCGACCGTGAGCTTCCCGGACGGGACGGTCGCGGTGACCGCGCCGACCGACGGCAGCA
>JACCYY010000006.1 GCA_013696235.1 Sporichthyaceae bacterium
GCGTGACGTTGCGGGCGTCGAACGGCTGCAGCGGGTGGCGCACCACGACCTGGTGGTGGACTGGACTGCCGTCCGCGGTGGTCGCGGTGTCGTCGAGTGCGTCGATGAGCTCGCCGAGCGGCACGGCCGGCGGCCGTATGGCTCCGGTCCGTTCGTCGGCGCCGGTGTAGGTGATCACCACGTGCTCGGTCGCGGCCAGCAGCGCGTCCAGCATGAGCTGGCGGTCCTCGCCGCGTGGGTCGCGCTCGCCGACCGCCGGGTCGCGGGCAAGCACGTCGTCGCCGTCGACCCGGGCGCCGCGCGGGAAGACGCCGTCGTCCAGACCGAGCAGGCAGATCACCCGGTGCGGGACCGAGCGCATCGGCACCATCGTGCAGACCGTCAACGTGCCCGTACGGAAGTTCGCGCGCGTCGGCCGTCCGCCGAGACGACCGGCGAACAGGGCGCGAAGGTCGGACAGGCCGAGGTCGATGGCGCTCGCGCGACCGGCCGCCGCGTCGGTGACCGCGGTGAGCTCGCGGTGCAGCTCGGCGGTCTGCCAGGCATCGGCGTCGGGCACGCTCGTGAGGGTCTGGACGCCGTCGGCCAGCGCGTCGAGCCAGCCCTCGAGGGACGCCTCACCGACGAGGTCGTCCAGCACGGCCGCGAGCCGGTCGAGCAGCTCGGCGAGCCGACCGGCGAGGTCTACGTCGTTGCTGCCGACGTCGTCCAGGGGCAGCGCGAGCCCGAGCCAGTTGCGGTCCTCGTCGGCCATCGCGACGCCGAGCAGGATCCGGTCGAGCCCGGCCCGCCAGGTGTTCTGCGGGTACCCGGAGAGGCCGTACGTGTCGCGGTGCTGCGCGTCGAGGCCCCAGCGAACCCCCGACTGGGTGACCCATCGAGCCAGCTGCTCGAGATCGTCGTCGTCGAGGCCGAAGCGCCGCCGGACCGGCGGCCAGGCGGCGAGGTCGAGCACCTGCGAGGCGGTGACCCGCCCGTCGGCCAGATCGAGCAGCTTCGCGACGGTGGACAGGAGCGGGTTGGTCTGGCTCAGGGCTCGGTCGGCCAGCCGGACCCGCAGCTCGTGGGCCGGGTGGCCGCCCTGGACCACGTCGGCGAGCCCGAACGCCGCCGAGATCAGCGGCGCGTAGACCTCGATGTCGGGGCACATGACCAGCACGTCCCGCGGCTCCAGCGTGGGGTCGGCGGCGAGCAGTCCGACCAGCACCTCGCGCAGGACGTCGACCTGGCGCGCAGGTCCGTGACAGGCGTGGACCTGCACGCTCCGGTCGTCGGGCGCGATCTTCGACCGGGCGGCGGGGTCGGGACGCCGGTCCTCGCGCAGGTCGCGCTGGAGCAGCCCGAGCATGGTCGACGGAGCCCGCTCCAGCGGGTGGTGGTGGTCGACAGAGGTCACCGGCGCCAGGACGAGCTGCAGCTCGCGCGAGTCGCGGCCGAGCGACGAAAGGAGCGGGTGATCCGCGGTGGTGACGGTGGGATCGGCGCTCCGGCGGACCGGCGCCGCCACGCCGAGCTCGGCGACCCGCCGCCAGAGCTCGGGTGACGGGTGCGGCAGCCAGAGGTGGACGTCGCGTGCCTCGGCCAGCGCGGACAGGACCTGGAGCTGGCTGGTCGCGAGTCGCGTGGCGCCAAACAGAGACAGCCGGTCCGGCAGGTCGACGACGGCTGGATGAATCCGCAACCTCTCGAGTGCCGCGGCCAGACGGGTGACCGGATCGGGTCCGCCGAGCCGCCCCACGAGCCGCCGCCAGAGCTCGGCCTGCCACCCCAGGTCGGGCGGCAGACGATCACCGAATCCGTCGGTGTCCTCACCGGCCGCCCAGGCAGTGAGCATGGCTGGGCGGTAGCTCGCGTACGAGTCGAAGAGCCCGGCCAGGCGCCGGGCCACGGCGTACCGGCGTCCGCGCCGGTGGCCCCACTCGGCGTCCCGGTCGACGCCCTGCGGCCCGTCTGCGGCGCCGACGCCGAGGTGCGTGCCGAGCGTGCGGCACCAGTCCTCGCCGGCGCAGCCGTCGATCACCTCGAGCAACGGCCAGACCAGGCTGTCCGGCGCCCACGGGTCGTGCTCCTCGACGCCGACCACCTCGGCGATCAGCGCGGTCGGCGACGGGAAGCGGACGCCGGCGCAGATGCCGTCCTCGTGATCGCGAGGACCGTCGCGGTCCGGTCGCCGCCCGAGCCGGTGCGACAGACGCTGGGTGATCCACCGCTCCACCCCACGCGCGGGGACCGCGACGACCTCCTCGGCGAACACGTCGTCCAGCGGGGTCGCGAGCAGCTCGGCCAACGCGGCGGCGAGCCGGTCGGCCCGCTCGGCCCGATGGACGTGGAGGGTCATTGCCGTCGCAATCTAGTCAACGACGGTGTCAGTTCCGAGGGCTCGACAGCGACTGCCGGCGGCGGCGCCAGCACCAAAGGGGAGGTCAGCGGGATGCGGCCTCGACCACCCCTCGGACTGCCGCGTCGATCTGGTCCGGGATCACCGGCTCCATGAAGTGCGGTGCATCGACGGTGATCAGCCGGCCCGGGGAGAATCGTTCCACGTACGCCGCCTGCAGCGTCAAGATCTGACTTGTGTACGCCGGGATCCCGTAGTCGTTGTCGTCGTAGCCCTCCCGCTTCGAGGCCAGGTAGGTGACGGGGATGTCCGGCTCCTCGCCGATGAAGCGCTGCCCGGCGGTGAGGACCTTGAAGTGGCTGATCCGCTCCAGTCTCTCGGTCTCGTCCGCCTCGCTCAACGC
>JACCYY010000047.1 GCA_013696235.1 Sporichthyaceae bacterium
ATGGGAGAGGGGTGACAGCCTGCTCGCGTGGTGCGGCGGGTGGTGCAGCTGGTGGCGTCGTGCGTGGTGCTGGGGATCGGGGTCGGCCTGCTGCTCCGAGCCGCGCTCGGGTCAGACGGCTTCTCGACGTTGATCAACGGGATCTCGCTGGCCACCAAGATCGACTTCGCGGTCGTGAACTTGGTCGTCAGCGTCGTCCTGGTGGGTCTGGCGTGGCTGCGCGGGGTTCGGCCCGGGATGGGGACGGTGGCGCAGCCTGTCGTGGTCGGCCTCACCGTGTCGATCATGCTCCGGCTGGTCGACGAACCGGCCGGCGTCGGTGCCCGGATCGGCTTGCTCGCCGCGTCGTTCGGGCTGGTGGCGCTCGGCGTCGCGGGCTATCTCGGCAGTCGTACGGGCGCCGGGCCGACCGAGGCCGCGGCGCTCGCGTTCGACCCCCCGGTGCCGTTCCGGTGGAGCTACAGCGCGGTGCAGGGCGTCGGTGCCCTGGTCGGCTGGCTGCTCGGCGCGGACATCGGTCCCGGCACGATCCTCGTCGTGCTCGCCCTCGGCCCGCTCGTCGACCTGCTGCTCGCCCGCGTGCCTGGGCTCGACCGTGCCGCCGTTCCGGCCACCGAGAGCTGAGGCCCCTCGCACGCCACCTCCGCCGCGAGGACGCGGCGGAGGTGGGGTGCGGATGACCTAGACGTCGGTGTCGCGTGCTGCCTGTCGCTCGTCCTGGCGGGCGTCCTGCCGCTCGTCCCGTCGGTCCTGCTGACGGTCTTCCTTGCGCTCGTCCTGACGGTCGTCCTGACGGTCCTCGGCGCGGCGGTTGTCCTCTCGCCGCTCCTCGCGTCGGTCCTCCTGACGATCGTCCTGGAGACGTTCCTGGTTCCTGCTCTGGTCGGGCCGCTCGGTCATTGCAGAACCTCCTGAGGAGCTCGAGAGGGGACACGCGCGTTGCGGTCTCCTCCGGGTCGAGCTACTGATGGTTGCCCCCACGATGCCCCTCCGCGCGGCATCCGATCCGTTCTTGGCCCGGAGACCTACCTCACGACGCCGGTCTATGCGATGTGCGTCGCCGCGCACCGGGCTGGCAGGCTGGGACCGCTGGCGCGGCAGCCGGCGCAGATCACGACGAGAGGGTGCTTGCCCACGATGAAGATCGCTGTGTGTGTGAAGTACGTCCCCGACGCTGCCGCAGATCGCAGCTTCTCCGCCGACCACACGACCGACCGGGTCGGGTCGATCGGCATCCTCAGCGAGCTCGACGAGTACGCCGTCGAGGAGGCGCTCAAGATCCGCGAGGCCGGTGACGCCGAGGTGATCGTCCTGACCATGGGCCCGGATGGTGCCGAGACCGCGCTGAAGAAGGCGCTGCAGATGGGCGCGGACCGAGCGGTGCACGTGAGCGACCCGGGCCTGCACGGTGCCGATGCACCGGCGACGTCTCTGGTCCTGGCCAACGCGATCAGCCGGCTCGAGGTCGACCTCGTGCTGTGCGGCATGGCCTCCACGGACGCGATCATGGGCGTCGTACCAGCCATGATCGCCGAGCGGCTCGGTCTCCCGCAGGTGACGCTCGCCGCCGAGCTGACCGTCGACGGCGGCGCCGTCCGCATCCGGCGCGACGGCGAGGACGCGGTCGAGGAGATCGAGGCATCGCTGCCGGCCGTCGTGTCGGTGACGGACCAGATCAACGAGCCGCGCTACCCGTCGTTCAAGGGGATCATGGCCGCCAAGAAGAAGACGGTGGAGACCTGGTCACTGTCCGATCTCGACGTGGTGCCGGACCAGGTCGGTCTCGGCGCGGCGTGGAGCGCTGTCACCGAGGTGACCAGGCGCCCACCCCGGTCCAAGGGCACCGTCGTCACCGACGACGGTACGGGCGCGGCCCAGCTCGCGGACTTCCTGGCGGCGAACCGCTTCGTCTGACGCCCTCCGGCTACGGCCCGTCACCGTCGCCCACCAGCCCTGACCCAGCAGCACGAAGGGAACCAGCCTCCTCATGGCCGAGATCCTCGTCCTCGTCGACCACCTCGACGGCGCCGTCCGCAAGTTCACGACCGAGATGCTGACCCTCGCTCGCCGGGCGGGTGAGCCGTCCGCGGTGTTCGTCGGGAGCGGGTACGACGCAGCCGCCGAGACGCTTGCCCAGTTCGGGGCGGCCAAGGTGTACGTCGCGGATGCGCCTGACCTCTCCGAGTACCTCGTCACCCCGAAGGTCGAGCTGCTGGCCTCGCTCATCGCTCGGACCCAGCCCGCTGCTGTGCTGGTGCCGTCGACGCTCGAGGCCAAGGAGATCGCGGCCCGGCTCGCGATCCGTACGGGCTCCGGCTTGATCACCGACGCGATCGACGTGAGCGCGGAGCTCGGGACGCAGCAGTCGGCGTTCGCCGGCTCGTACGTCGTCGACGCCAAGGTGACGACCGGCACGCCGATCATCGCGGTCAAGGCGAACGCGGTGACGCCCGAGACGGCGCCGTCGACACCCGCCGTGGAGGCGGTCGCTGTCGATCTTCCGGACTCGGCGAAGCAAGCCCGCGTGGTGAGCCGCTCCCCGCGCAAGCAGACCGGACGTCCTGACCTCTCCGAGGCATCCGTCGTCGTGTCCGGCGGTCGCGGCGTCGGTGGGCCGGAGGGGTTCCGGGTCGTCGAGGAACTCGCGGACGCGCTCGGTGGCGCGGTCGGTGCGTCGCGTGCGGCGGTGGACTCGGGGTGGTACCCGCACGCGTCGCAGGTCGGCCAGACCGGCAAGACGGTGTCACCGCAGCTCTACGTGGCGGCCGGCATCTCGGGCGCGATCCAGCACCGCGCCGGCATGCAGACGTCCAAGACGATCATCGCGATCAACAAGGACGGCGAGGCGCCGATCTTCGAGATGGCTGACTTCGGCGTGGTCGGTGACCTCCACCAGGTCCTGCCCGCCCTGGTCGCGGAGATCAACCGCCGCAAGGGGTGAAGCCCGGACGCGCGGCGGGTTCGGATGGCGCGATCTACGCTGGAGCGGACATGCCCCACTACCTGGATCACGCCGCGACCACCCCGATGCTGCCCGAGGCGCTCGAGGTGATGTCGGCACACCTGCGCGACCTCGGCAACCCGTCCTCACTGCACGCGGCGGGCCGGGCCGCCCGGCGCACGGTCGAGGAGGCGCGGGAACAGCTGGGGCGTGCCCTCGGTGCGCGACCGAGCGAGATCGTGTTCACCGGCGGTGGCACCGAGGCGGACAACCTCGCGGTGAAGGGGCTCTACTGGGCCCGCCGGACGGCCGACCCGCGCCGCGTACGCGTGCTGGCCAGCGCCGTCGAGCACCACGCCGTCCTCGACCCGGTCGCCTGGCTCGGTGCCAACCAGGGCGCGCTGGTCGAGTGGCTGCCCGTCGACCGCCTCGGCCGGATCGACCTGCAGGCGTTGGAGAGCGCGATCGAGCGGGACCCCGAGTCGGTGGCCCTGGTCGCCGTGATGTGGGCGAACAACGAGGTCGGAACCGTCCAGCCCATCCGTGAGGTCGCGGCGATCGCCGGCCCGTACGGGATCCCGGTGCACTCCGACGCCGTGCAGGCGGCCGCCCAGCTCGAGGTCGACTTCGGTGCCAGCGGCCTTGCCACGATGGCGGTCAGCGCCCACAAGATCGGCGGCCCGCTCGGCGTGGGTGCCCTGCTCGTCGGTCGTGACGTGACGGTCGAGCCGATCGTGCACGGCGGCGGGCAGGAGCGTGACGTCCGCTCCGGCACCCTGGACGCACCCGCGATCGCCGGGTTCGCCGTCGCCGGCGAGATCGCGGCGGCGCAGCGCGAGGTCCAGTCCAAGCGCCTGGCCGGACTGCGCGACGACCTGGTCGCCGGCGTGACCGCAGCCGTCCCGGATGTGGTGCTCAACGGCGACCCCGGCCCGGAGCCCCACCGGCGGCTGCCGGCCAACGCACACTTCGCGTTCCCCGGTTGCGAGGGCGACGCGCTGCTCATGCTGCTCGACGCGAAGGGCATCGCCTGCTCGACCGGCTCGGCCTGCTCGGCGGGGGTGGCGCAGCCGAGCCACGTGCTTCTTGCGATGGGGCTGGACGCCGAGCTGTCCCGGTCCAGCTTGCGCTTCTCCCTCGGGCATACGTCGTCCGACGCGGATGTCGCGGCTGCGGTGGCGGCGATCGGCCCGGCGGTCGAGCGGGCTCGCAACGCTCGCGTGTCGGTGGAGGCGAGCCGACACCGATGAGGGTCCTCGTCGCGATGTCGGGCGGGGTGGACTCGGCGGTCGCCGCTGCTCGCGCCGTCGACGCCGGCCACGACGTCACTGGCGTCCACCTTGCCCTGGCTCAGAACCCGAAGTCGTTCCGTACCGGCGCTCGCGGGTGCTGCACGCACGAGGACGCCCGTGACGCCCGCCGCGCAGCCGACGTGATCGGCATCCCGTACTACGTCTGGGACCTCGCCGTGCGGTTCCGCGAGGACGTCGTCGACAACTTCGTGGCGGAGTACGCCGCGGGCCGTACGCCGAACCCGTGCCTGCGCTGCAACGAGAAGATCAAGTTCTCCGCGGTGCTGGATCGCGCGCGTGCTCTGGGCTTCGACGCGGTGGTCACCGGGCACCACGCGCGGCTCGACAGCGGCCTGCTGCGCCGCAGCGTCGACCCGCTCAAGGACCAGTCGTACGTCCTCGCGGTGCTCACCCGCGATCAGCTCGCCCACGCGATCTTCCCGCTCGGCGCGTCCACGAAGGGCGAGGTCCGGGAGGAGGCTGCGCGCCGGGGCCTCGCGGTCGCCGAGAAGCCGGACAGCCACGACATCTGCTTCATCGCCGACGGTGACACAGCCGGTTTCCTGTGCGAGCGCCTCGGCTCGCTTCCCGGCGATCTTGTCGACACTGCCGGCGCCGTGGTCGGTTCCCACGACGGTACGTACGGCTTCACGGTCGGCCAGCGCCGCGGGCTGCGTCTCGGCGTTCCGGCCCCCGACGGGCAGCCCCGGTACGTCCTGTCGATCTCGCCGGTCGACCGCACGATCACCGTCGGGGCACGCGAGGAGCTCGAGGTCCACGAGATCGTCGCGATCCG
>JACCYY010000049.1 GCA_013696235.1 Sporichthyaceae bacterium
CCCCCGAGATGCTCGTCGAGATCGACGCGGTCGCGGTGCTCGACTCCTGACCGGGCCACCGATGACGGCGAGGCTGCCCGGTGTGCTCGACTAGCGCTCGTGGGCCCGACTCCGGCGGTGGCGGCGATCCGGCTTGCGGTGCGGGCGGCGCTCAGCGATCTAGCGATCGGTGACCTCGTCCTCGTTGCCTGCAGCGGCGGCGCCGACTCGCTCGCTCTGGCTGCGGCGGTCGCGTTTGAGGCCGACCGGCTCGGCACGCGCGCCGGGGGGGTCACGATCGACCACGGGCTCCAGCCTGGATCTGCGGCACAGGCCGAGCACACGGTCGCCACGCTCGCCAGCCTCGGGCTGCACCCGGTCGGCTCCGTCCGGGTCGACGTGGGTACCGCCGGCGGGCCGGAGGCGGCGGCCAGAACGGCTCGTTATGGCGCGCTCCACGCGGTGGCCGAGGCCGAGGACGCCGCCGCGGTCCTGCTCGGTCACACCCTCGACGACCAGGCGGAGACCGTGCTGCTCGGGCTCGGTCGCGGTTCCGGCGCCCGGTCGCTCGCCGGGATGCCCGCGCGGGCTGGACGCCTGCGTCGGCCGCTGCTCGAGGTGGAGCGGGCTACTGCACTCGCTGCCTGCCTCGACCAGGGCCTCGTGCCATGGGCCGACCCGCACAACACCGACATCGCGCTCACTCGCGCGCGCGTCCGGCACCATGCCCTCCCAGCGCTGGAGGCTGCGATCGGTCCCGGCGTCGCGAGCGCCCTCGCCCGCACCGCCCAGCAGCTCCGCGACGACACCGACGCCCTCGACGGCTGGGCTGCCAGGGCGTACGAGAGCTGCGCGGACGATCATAATCACGTCGAGGTGACCGGGCTCGAGCTGCTCCCGGTGGCGATCCGCACCCGGGTTCTGCGGCGCGCGGCAATCGCAGCCGGCTGCCCGCCGGCCGACCTCACCGCAGCCCACGTCGCCGCGCTGCACCGGCTCGTGGTCGCCTGGCACGGCCAAGGGCCGCTCGACCTGCCGGCCCGTGTCCGGGCGACCCGCCGCGACGGGCGGATCAGGTTCGGTCACTAGGCTGGCGCGGGCCTCGAACGGCCGACCGCAGCAGGGGGAGTGGCGTGGACGCCGAGCACATGGGCGAGGACCTCGAGCGGGTCCTGCTCACCGAAGACGCCATCGCGGACCGGCTGGGCGAGCTGGCCGTCGCGATCGAGCGCGACTACGCCGGCCGCGACCTCCTCCTGGTCGGCGTGCTCAAGGGCGCGGTCATGATGATGGCCGACCTTGCGCGGGCGCTCACGCGTGACGTCGAGATGGACTGGATGGCGGTCTCGTCGTACGGATCCGGGACGAAGTCCTCCGGCGTCGTCCGGATCCTCAAGGACCTCGACGGCGACGTGACCGGCCGGAACGTCCTCGTGGTCGAGGACATCATCGACTCCGGGCTCACGCTCTCCTGGCTGCTGGCAAATCTCCGCTCCCGCGGCCCGGCCTCGGTGGAGGTGGTCGCCCTGCTGCGCAAGCCCGAGTCGATCCAGGTGCCAATCGAGGTCGCCTACGTTGGCTTCGACATCCCGAGCGAGTTCGTCGTCGGGTACGGGTTGGACTACGCGCAGCGCTACCGCAACCTCAGGGTGGTCGCCACCCTGGCACCGCACGTCTACGCCACGTAGCCGACCGGCGTCCCGGACGGGAACAGCCGGCAGTCGCCCGCACGTTGTCTCGACAAGCTCCGGCAGGCGTCCGTACGCGTGGTCGGTGTACCGTCAGTACCTCATTGTCGGCGTCTCCCCTGACGTCCGGCAGGTGTTGCCCTCGGCCACCACGGCGGGGTTTGCCGGTCCACTCGCGCGGTCGCTGGCCGGTCGGGGTGGGTTGTTGAGCAGGAGGGACGGGGCGGTCGCCGCCCCTCGTCGATGGATTTCAGACGTTTCTTCCGTGGGCCGATCTTCTGGATCGTGCTCGCTGTGTTCGGTGTGCTGCTGGTCGGGCAGGTCCTGACCGCAGGCGGCGGCTTCGAGGAGGCCGACACCTCTGAGGTGATCGCGCAGATCGAGGACGGCAACGCACGTTCGGTCAAGCTCATCGACCGGGACCAGCGCCTCGAGGTCACCCTCGCGAGTGGTGACCGGATCGAGTCCGACTGGGTGACCGGTCAGGGCCCGGAGCTGGTGGCGCTCCTCACCGAGCAGCAGCAGTCGGGCAACATGCCCGAGGGGTTCGACATCGAGGTGCCCACGCCGAGCTTCTTCCTCAGCCTGATCGGAACGCTGTTCCCGTTCATCCTCATCGTGCTGATCTTCTTGTTCCTGATGAACCAGATGCAGGGCGGCGGCTCGAAGGTCATGCAGTTCGGCAAGTCCAAGGCAAAGCTGATCTCCAAGGACACCCCGAAGACCACGTTCGCTGACGTCGCCGGTGCCGACGAGGCGGTCGAGGAGCTGCACGAGATCAAGGAGTTCCTGCAGGACCCCGCGAAGTTCCAGGCCGTCGGCGCGAAGATCCCCAAGGGCGTGCTGCTGTACGGCGCACCGGGCACGGGCAAGACGCTGCTCGCCCGCGCCGTCGCCGGCGAGGCCGAGGTGCCGTTCTACTCGATCTCGGGGTCGGACTTCGTCGAGATGTTCGTCGGCGTCGGAGCGAGCCGCGTACGAGATCTCTTCGAGCAGGCCAAGGCGAACGCGCCGG
>JACCYY010000090.1 GCA_013696235.1 Sporichthyaceae bacterium
TGGTCACCTGGTCCCACTGGAGGACCGAGGTCTGGCGAAGCACGGTGCGGACGTCGGTGAGCGCGAACGCCGGTCGGGACGGGTACGCGGCGACCGAGGTCGTGCCGGTGACCGAGCCCTCGGTCACGGCGGAGCCGTCGACGCTCACGCTGTACGGGCGCGGCGGGCCCCCCGGCGGGGCGACGACCACGAGGAGCTCCCGTTCCCCGGCCCACGCGACATCCACGACGGTGCCTTCGACGGCGAGGTTCACGGTGAGGTCGATCGCCGGCGCGGCGCCCCGGACGATATGCCCGACCCGGAGCACCGCAGCCCCCTCGGTGACGACGGCGACCCGGACGCCGTCTGCCGCGATCTTCAGGTCGGTGACCCGTGCGCCGACCAGGTCTGGAGCCGCCACGGCGACGACGGCGCCGTCGGGCTGCACCATCCGGATGTCCGAGCTCGGCCCGCCGGCACTGCGCCGGTCCACGAGCCAGAGGTTGCCGTACCGGTCGAACGACGGACCCACGATGTCCTCACCCTGGAAGACGCGCACCGGCTGGCCCTCCTCGGTGAGCGGCGTGCGCAGCACCTGGGTGCCGGTCTCGTCGACGGTGGCCGCGGTCGTGCGATCGAGGGACACCGCCAGAGACCGGGACGCGAGCTCGCCCCGGCCGAGGACGCCTGGGACCTCCGCGAGGCCAGAGCGCTGCGTCGGATCGGCAGATCGGACGACGTCGTCGTCAGCCAGGACGTACACCGGCGGATCGGCGAAGCCAGCCAGCGCGCTGAGCTGGCTCGAGTCGTCGGGCACGTCGATCGCCTCGCCGTCGATCGTGACCGACACCCGGTCGATCCCCGGCAGCGGGAACAGCGTCTCGGCCAGCTGCGCCACCATGAGACGCCGCGCTGCGCCATCGGTGTCGCTGACCGCGGGCCCGGAGAGCGGGACCGTCAGCGTCCCACCGCTGAGCACTGTGCGGCCGACGAGCGTATCCGTCGGGAACGCGTTCCCCACACCAGCCGGTCCGATCAGATCGGTGGGGCCGTCCACGAGCGCCTGCGCGAGCAGGGTGGCGAGCTGCGGCTCACCAGCGGGGAGCCAGATCTGGTCCGGCACCAGCACCGTGCCCTCAGGATTGGGGAAGTAGGTCGAGAACGGGCTGTAGGTACGGCTCAGGTCGAACGACGAGATCAGGAGGAAGTCCGGTGGGTTGTCGATCCGCCACTCCCCGGCGGGGTCACGCTCCAGCCGGAGCACGTACTCCAGTGGCTCGCTCCCCGGGGCGACGGCGGTGAACCGCCCCTCCGCATCGATCCGAGCCGCCCGCTCGCCAGCCAGCCGCACGCTGGCCTGGGTGGCATCCGGGAAGGCGGCGGCGCTCGGCTCCGGCTGGTCGAGCGTCGTCCGGTTGTAGACCTCGATCGCGCTCCGGACCCAGCCGGCACGGGCGTCTGGCATGAGGAATTCCTCGGCGAGCGGGAACCCGGGGGCGTAGCTCGACATCGCGTCGAGAAAGCCTTCGACGATCTGGGTCGGGGTGGCCCCAGGCTGTGGCGGCCGGACCTCGATCCGGACCTCGCTGCTCCCGTCGTCCGCGCCGGGAGAGGAGGCGACCACCGGGCTCTCGGTGGGGATGGTGGCGCAGCCGGTGGCGAGGGCCGTGGCCACGCCCAGGGCAGCCAGCCCGAACCCTCGGCGAATCTTCGGCTCACGCACGCCGGCCCCCGGCGAGCTCGTCGGTGGTTGACGACACGGGATGACCACCGGCGCCGACCGCAGGACCAGCGGGATGTCTGGCGGCTGACCCCACGACCGGGGTCGGGACCATGGGCAGGGGGGAGGACTCCACCGCTCCCCCGAGCTCGCGCGGCAGCGTCAGCCGGAACTGCGAGCCGAGCCCGGGCCGACCCCAGGCCTGGAGCCACCCGCCGTGCAGATGAGTGTCCTCCAACGCGATCGCCAGGCCCAACCCGGTGCCGCCGGTGGTGCGCGTGCGAGCCGGGTCGGCCCGCCAGAACCGGTTGAACACCGAAGCAGCCTCACCGGGTCGGAGCCCGACGCCGTGGTCACGCACGGTGAAGGCGACGGTCCGGTCGTCGGCGCCCACCGTGACCTGGACCGGGCGGCGCTCGCCGTGCTCGATCGCGTTCGCTACGAGGTTGCGCAGGATCCGGTCGATCCGGCGCGGGTCGACCTCGGCCGGGCACGGCCCCGCGGGCAGGTCCAGAACAAGCTCGATCCCGGCTCGCTCGGCCAGCGCACCCAGGCTGGTCGTGGCCTGACGGGCCAGCTCACGGCAGTCGACCTCCTCCGGCTCGAGCACCGCAACGCCTGCGTCGAACCGGCTGATCTCGAGCAGCTCGCCGAGGAGGCTCTCGAACCGGTCGAGCTCCTTCTGCAGGAGCTCGGCGGACCGGGCCGCGGCGGGGTTCAGCTGGGGGCGCGCCTCGTGCAGCACGTCCGCGGCCATCCGGACCGTGGTGAGCGGGGTGCGAAGCTCGTGCGACACGTCCGAGACGAAGCGCTGCTGCATCCGGGACAGGTCCTCGAGCTGCTTGATCTGCCGCTCGAGGTTCGTCGCCATCTTGTTGAACGAGGTGGCCAGGCGGGCCAGGTCGTCCTCACCTCGTACGTGCATCCGCTCCTGGAGCCCGCCGGCCGCGAGGCGTTCGGCGATCCGGGCCGCCAGCCTGACCGGCGTGACGGTCTGGCGGACGACGAACCAGGCGATCACCCCGATCAGCACCAGGAGCAGCGCGCTCGCGGTGAAGAGCGTGCGCTGCACGAGCGCGAGGGTCGCCTCCTCCTGGTCCAGCGGGAAGAGGTAGTAGAGCTCGTACACACCGTCGTCTCCGGAGCGCAGCGTGGTGCCGATCATGAAGC
>JACCYY010000094.1 GCA_013696235.1 Sporichthyaceae bacterium
TAGGCTGATCGCCGGCCGTGCGGGTACCTGTTCCTCACGATCCCCCTACGCACATGCCCGGGAGCACACGATGGCATCAACCGGCTCGATGAAGAGCGATGCCGCTTCGGCCGCTCGCGGCTCGACCATGACCACCATCGCTGCGGTCGGTCTTCTCGCGCTCGGTCTGGTCCACGTCCTCATCGGTGGGCTGGCGTTCGGCATCGCCTGGGGTGGTGGCGGTGAGGAAGCCAGCGCCAGCGGCGCGTTCTCGAAGCTGGCAGAGCAGCCGCTGGGCACTGCGTTGCTCTGGGTGGCTGCGATTGGGCTCGTCGGCCTCACGATCTGGCAGATCAGCGAGGCGATCTGGGGCCACCAGGACAAGGACGGCGCCGCACAGGTCGGCAAGCGGGTCGCCTCCGGGGGCAAGGCGGTCGCGTACCTGGTGCTGGCGATCATCGCCGGACGGACCGCGATGGGCAGCACCTCGGGTGGTGGTAGCGCGGAGGAGGGCTTGACCTCAAAGCTGCTCGGCGCTCCTGCTGGCCAGTTCCTCGTCGCGGCGGTCGGCGTGGGAGTCGTCGGTATCGGCATCTACCTCGTCCACCGGGGCGTGACCAAAGGCTTCGCCAAGCACCTCGGCGGCCACGCCAGTCCCGCGACGATCCGCCTGGGCCAGGTGGGCCACATCGCCAAGGGGGTGGCGTACGCCATCATCGGCGTGCTCTTCGTCACCGCGGCGGTCAAGCACGACCCCGAGCAGTCCGGTGGCCTGGACGAGGCGCTGACGACGCTGCGCGACCAGCCGTACGGCCAGTGGTTGCTCACCGCGGTCGCCCTCGGGCTCATCGCGTACGGGCTCTACGCCTTTGTCTGGGCGCGGGCAATGCACGACAAGAGCTGACCGTGAGCGCAGCAGGAGGACCCATGCACACACGGGACGACCCCTGGCCGACGGGCACCCCGGCCTGGACCGACCTCATGACGCCGGACCGGCAGGCGGCGCAGGCGTTCTACGGCGACCTGTTCGGGTGGGCGTTCCTCGAGAGCGGGCCGGAGCACGGCTTCTACGTCCAGGCCCACATCGACGGTCGCCCGGTGGCCGGTCTCGGCGAGGGCCCGGCGGACCAGCCGACCGCGACCGCGGCCTGGACGACCTATCTCGCCGTCGACGACATCGAGGCGATGACCCGGCGCGTCACCGAGGCCGGCGGCACGGCGCTCATGCCCGCGATCGAGATCGGTGACTTCGGTCGGATGGCGGTCGTCGCCGACCCGGCCGGAGCCGTGTTCGGGCTCTGGGAGGCCGGGGCGCACATCGGCGCGCGGCTGGTGAACGTGCCGGGTGCGATGTGCTGGAACGAGGCGTTGAGCGGGGACTTCGAGGCGTCGAAGGCGTTCTACGCCGAGGTGTTCGGCTTCGCGCTGCAGGACCTCTCCGGCCCGGAGTTCGAGTACGTCGGGCTGCAGATCCGGGCCCGGACGGTGGGCGGGCTCGGTGCGATCGGGACCGAGATGGAGTCGGTCAGCTCGCACTGGCTCACCTACTTCGCGGTCGAGAGCGCCGATGCCGTCGCCGCGCGCGCGGTCGCCCTCGGCGGCCGGTGCAGCGGTGCTCGCGACAGCGCGTACGGCCGGATGGCGGTCATCACCGGGCCGCAGGGCGAGTCGTTCGCCGTGATCGAGCCGGCACCGAGCGCACAGGGCCCCGACACCTGGGCACCTGACGTCGCGGAGTCGTCCGATGCGCGGCCGGCCGGTCCCGAGCCAGGCGGGCCGGTGTGATCAGCCCCCAGTGACGATTCACCCTGAGCACCCGTTCCTGAGCCCGGCCGAGGACCGGCGCCCGCTTCGGCGCCTGCGCGCGAGGCTGGTCACGCCGGTGACGATCTGGACGGCGTCCACCGAGGCACCGGACGGGCGCCTCGTCCGCACCGGGTTCACCGTCGGCTCGACGACCGTGGCGGACGGCGACCCCGCGTACGTGCTCGGCATGATCGACCCGGAGGCCGACCTGTGGGCGACCGTCGAGGTCTCCGGCCGCTTCGCGGTGAGCGTGCTGCACTGGGCCGACCGTCACCTCGCCGACGTCTTCGCCGGCATCGCGCCGGCGCCGGGCGGCGGCTTCGGCATCGGGACGTGGCTGGGGACCCCCTGCGGTCCGGTGCTCGACGGGCGCACCTGGGTGGGCTGCCGGCTGGTCGAGAGCCGCCCGGTGGGATTCGGCCGGCTCGTCACCGGCGCGGTCGAGGAGATCGTCGTCGATCCGCCTGCCAAGGACGGCGGTCGGCGAAGCGGTGGCGACGTGCCTGCGGACCCGTCCGCGGACGGGCCGGCTGACGCGCTGGTGCGGCTGCGTGGTCGCTACACGGCGGTCCCGGCACCGCGTCGATGACCCCGGTCTGCGTCGGCACGGGGCTGATCGCCACAATGACCGGATGCGCCTGGACCACATCTCGTACGCCTGCGGCCCGGGTGGGCTGACCGCGACGGTCTCCCGCCTCAGTGAGGTGTTCGGGATCCAGATCGAGCCCGGTGGCGTGCACCCACGGTTCGGGACGGCGAACGCGATCGCGCCGCTCACCGACGGCGTCTACCTCGAGGTGGTCGGCGCACTCGAGCACCCGGCCGCGGACAAGGCGCCGTTCGGACAGGCTGTGAAGCGCCGCACCAATGCCGGCGGCGGCTGGCTGGGTTGGGTGATCGCGGTCGACGACATCGCGCCGCTCGAGGTGCGGCTGGACCGCGAGGCCGTTCCCGGACACCGGGTGCGTCCGGACGGCACCGAGCTGTACTGGCGCCAGATCGGCGTGAACACGATGATCGTCGACCCGCTGCTGCCCTTCTTCGTCCAGTGGACGAGCGATCCGGGCGAGCACCCGGGCGCCGGCGCCCCGAGCGGCCTCCGGCTCGACGGGCTGGAGCTGGCCGGCGACCGGGCGGAGCTCTCGGCGTGGCTGAGTGACGCGGCCGAGGACCCGCTCGACGGCGTCCACATCACGTGGGTGGGCGGCGATCCCGGCATCGTCGCTGCACACCTGGACACCCCGAACGGCCAGGTCCGACTGACCTGAGGCCGCCACGAACGGTGATCAAGGAATTTCCGCCCTCATGTCGTGCGGGTGCATGGCCCCCGGGGCGGGCGAATGGGCAGGAGTTCCTTGATCACCGTTGTTGGGTGACGGCGGCAAGCCGGGGCCGGCGCTCGTCCGGGCAGTCTGGGCGAGGCAGAGGCCGAGCACGACGACACCGACGCCGATCGCCTGCCAGGTCGAGAGCACCTGCTCGAGCCACAGCCAGGCGACGATGGTCGCCAGGACCGGCTCGAGCATCGCGACCAGCCCGACCCGAGTCGCGGACATGTGTCGCAGCGCGGTCACCTCGAGGACGAACGGCGTGACAGTGCCGAGCGTGACGACCACGACGACGAGCACCCAGACCGGCGCACGCCACGAGGCGAGTGCCCCGAGCAGCGAGGTGTCCTGGTCGAGCCGCGTGAACCCGCCGAACCGGTCCGGCATCACCGCGAGCAGCACGACCGAGGCGAACACGAAGCCCCAGAACGTCAACGAGATCGGGTCGCGGACCGCACCCTTGGTGACCGCGCGCTCGCCGATCAACCAGTACGCCGCGAGACTCACGGCGGCCGCGAGCCCAGCGGCGACACCGAGGACGTCGAGGGTGCCGAAGCCGGACCAGACCTGCGCGACCATCGCGAGCCCGGCCAGGGCGAGCACCAGCGCAGCCCAGACGCGTGCGCGGACCGCCTCGCCGAGCGCGAACCTGGCCCACAGCGCGACCAGCACCGGCGCCGTGAACTCGAGCAGGAGCGCCAGGCTGACGCTCAGCCGGTCGATTGCCACGAAGTAGAGCCACTGCACGAGGGCGATGCCGACGACGCCGTACGCGACCAGCTGGGGGATCTCACTCCATCTGATCCGCAGCCGCCGCCGGTCCACGACTGCGACGACGATGCCGAGGACGATCGTCGCGCCGATCGAGCGCATCACCGTCAGCTGCTCCGGTGTCACCCCGGACTCGAGCACGGCCTTGGAGACGCTGGCGTTGATCGCGAAGAAGCCCGCGGCGGCTGCGATGTAGGCGGTCCCGCGGCGCGGACTCGGCGTCATC
>JACCYY010000097.1 GCA_013696235.1 Sporichthyaceae bacterium
CGGGCGCTCGTCGCGCAGGCGGTGCTCGTCGTGCTGGCCGCCATCGTCGCGACGTACGCCACGACCTCTGCCGGCGCGGCGATCGGGCTCGTCGTCGCGCTCGCGGCCTGGCTCCCGCCGACGTTGACGACCCACTCGGGCGCGTCGAGCGACCACGGTCTCGCGGTCACCAGCCTCATGGTCCACGTGGTCGCGATCACGCTCTGGTGCGGTGCGGTCGCGGGCGCTGTGGCGCTCGTCGCGATCGATCGCGGCACGTTCGCCCGGGCCGTACCCCGGGTGAGCGCGCTCGCGGTCTGGTGCGTGGTCGCGGTCGGCGTCAGCGGGGTGGTGAACGGAGCGACCCGACTGGCCTCGCTGGACCAGCTGGGCACGACCTCGTACGGACGACTCCTGCTCTTCAAGATCATCGGACTGGTCGTGCTCATCGGCATCGGGTTCTGGCACCGCCGCCGCGTGCTGCCCGTCCTCGACCGGGCGAGTCGGAGCGCATTCCTGAAGATCGCCGGATTGGAGACGCTCGTCATGGCGGCGGTCATCGGGCTGGCGGTCGCGCTGTCCCGGACGCCGCCTCCGGTCAACGACGAGATCTCGCTGGCGGTTGCCACGCCGGCGCGCGTGATCCTCGGTTTCGAGCTGCCGCCGGAGCCCACGATCAGCCGGCTCCTGCTCGGCGAGGCCCGCCCGGACGCGTACGCGTTGACGGTCGGCGCGCTGTTGATCGCGCTCT
This sequence comes from Sporichthyaceae bacterium, assembly GCA_013696235.1. Lineage (GTDB taxonomy): Bacteria > Actinomycetota > Actinomycetes > JACCYY01 > JACCYY01 > JACCYY01. The sequence goes on from JACCYY010000097.1 coordinate 731, forward strand.
ACCTCGCGGGGCTTCGGACGCTGCGCCGGCGCGGCGACAGCTGGCCCACCGGCCGCACGATCTCCTGGTGCGCCGGGGTGCTCGTCCTCGTGCTGGTCACGAGCTCCGGCGTCGCGACGTACGCGCGGGTCCTCTTCAGCGTCCACATGACCGAGCACATGGTCCTGTCGATGCTCGTACCGATCCTGCTCGTGCTCGGTGCGCCGATCACGCTGGCGCTGCGGACGCTGCCGAGCCAGCCCGACGACCGCGGTCCACGGGACTGGCTGCTGTCGCTGCTGCACTCCCGCCCGGCTGCGGTGCTCGCGCACCCGGTGGTCGCCGGGACGATCTTCGTCGCCAGCTTCTACGTCCTCTACTTCACGGAGCTGTTCCCCTCGCTCATGGACGGCCACTGGGGACACGTCGCGATGAACACGCACTTCGTGCTCTCCGGCTTCCTGTTCTTCTGGGTGCTGATCGGCGTCGACCCTGGCCCGCAACGGCCGCCGCACCTGCTCCGGGTCGTGATCCTGTTCGCCGCCATGCCGTTCCACGCGTTCTTCTCACTCGCGGTGCTCACGTCCACGAACGTCATCGCCTCGGCGTACTACACCGCGCTCGAGCGCCCGTACGCGACGGACCTGGTCGCCGACCAGCAGCTCGGTGGCGGCATCGGCTGGGCGACCGGCGAGATCCCGATCCTCATCGTGCTGATCACGTTGTTCCTGCAGTGGCGGCGCAGCGACGCGCGCGAATCCCGGGCCAGCGACCGCCAGTCCGACCGGGCAGCTCGTGGCGAGGTCGGCGGGCGCGACGAGCACCAGGACTACAACGACTACCTCGAAGCGCTCGCCGACCCGGGCCGCCACCGACCCGTCCCCTGAGGCCTCGAGATCTCGAGGTCAGGTGATCGAGGACGCCCGGTCGCGGAGCAGCGGGAGGATGGAGCGGCCGTAGAGGTCGAGGAAGCGGCGCTGGTCGGGGCCGGGTGCGTGGAACACGAGGTGGCGGAAGCCCATGTCGACGTATTCCCACACCCGCTCGACGTGCTCCTCGGGGTCGGCGCCGACGATCCAGCGGCTGGCCGCCCGCTCGACCGGGAGCGCGTTGGCCAGCCGCTCCATCTCGATCGGGTCCTCGACGCCGGTCTTCTCCTCCGGCGAGAGCGCGAGCGCCCCCCAGTACCTGGTGTCCGCCAGCGCGCGCTCCTCGTCGGTGTCGTACGACACCTTGACCTCGATCATCAGGTCGAGCTCCTCGACACTGCGGTCGGCCTTGGCCGCCCCCTCGGCGAGCGCCGGCAGGAGCGTGTCGGTGTAGAGCTCGCGGTTCTTGCCGCTGGTGGTGATGAACCCGTCGGCGACGCGGCCGGTGAGCCGGGTCGCGGACGGACCGGAGGCGCCGATGTAGATCGGCACGGGCTGGTCGGGCCGGTCGTAGATCGTCGCGTGGGTGGTCTGGAAGTACGTGCCTTCAAACGTCACGCGCTCGCCGGCCCAGAGCGCCTGGATCAGGCCGACCGCCTCCTTGAGCCGGGCGAACCGCTCCTTCCCGTCCGGCCAGGCGAGGCCCAGCGGCACCTCGTTCATGCTCTCGCCCGAGCCCAGCCCGAGCACGACCCGCCCCGGCGCCAGGCACCCGAGCGTCGCGAACGCCTGCGCGATCACGCCCGGGTGGTAGCGGATCGTCGGCGTCAGCACGCTCGTACCGAGCGTGATCCGCTCCGACCGCGCGGCCAGCGCACCCAGCCACGGCAGCGCCGCCGGTGCGTGCCCTCCGCGGTGCCGCCATGGCTGCAGGTGATCGCTCACGAACACCGAGTCGAGCCCGACCCGCTCGGCGTGCAGCGCGAGCTCCATCAGCTCGACCGGACCGAACTGCTCGGCCGACGCCTTGTACCCGAACCTCAACATGCTCTGGCACGCTACTGCCGCCGGCAACAGTCAGGAGCAGCAGGCATGAGGTTCCTCTTCCGGCCACCGGCGGCCGAGGCGACGGATCTGCTGACGCTGCCATGGGACCAGCCGCTCGAGGAGTGGGCCGATCCGCGGATGCTGGAGATCGGGCACCGCGGGATCTCCCGGCACGTCGTCCGGTTCGTGGCCGAGGGCGGTCAGGTGTTCGCGCTCAAGGAGATCGCCGAGCGGCTGGCTCGGCGCGAGTACCACCTGCTCGGCGAGCTCCAGACCCTCGGTCTCCCGGCCGTATCCGTGCTCGGGATCTGTGTCGAGCGGCCCGGGGACCAGGAGGCGATCCTGGTCACCCGGTACCTCGAGTACTCCGTCTCGTACCGGTACCTGTTCTCCAGCATGCGGATGGCGCACTCGTCCGACCAGCTCATCGACGCCATGGTCGAGCTCCTGGCACGGCTGCACCTGGCCGGGCTGTTCTGGGGTGACTGCTCGCTCTCGAACACGCTCTTCAGCCCGGATGCCGGCACCATGGCCGCGTACCTCGTCGATGCCGAGACCGCCGAGCTGCACCCGTCGCTGTCCCGCGGGAAGCGGTCGTACGACGTCGACATGGCCGCCGAGCGCGTGGGCGGCGAGCTCCTGGACCTCCAGAGCGGTGGCCTGCTGCCCGACGACGTCGACCCGCTCGTGATCGCCGCGGAGATCCCGACGCGGTACGAGGCGCTGTGGCAGGAGCTCACCCGCGAGGAGGTGTTCGCCCCGGACGAGCAGCGCTACCGCATGTCGACCCGGCTGCGGCGCCTCAACGAGCTGGGGTTCGACGTCGACGAGGTCGAGCTGGTCACCTCCGCAGAGGGCTCGCGGTTGCGGATCACGACCCGGGTCGCCGAACCCGGCCACCACCGCCAGCAGCTGTTCCGGCTGACCGGGCTCGAGGCATCCGAGAACCAGGCCCGGCGCCTGCTCAACGACCTCTACAGCTTCCGGGCCTACCTCGAGCAACGTGACGGCCGGCCCGTCTCGGACTCCCTCGCCGGGCACCTCTGGCGGACCGAGATCTACGAGCCCGTGATCGCAGCGACGCCAGAGCACCTGGTCGGGCGACTGGCGCCGGCGGAGATCTTCCACGAGGTGCTCGAGCACCGGTGGTTCCTGTCCGAGCAGGCACAACGCGACGTCGGGACGACCGCCGCCGCGGAGTCGTACTTCGCCGGCGTCCTGCCGCACGCGCCGACCGGCGCGACCAGCCCGCTGATCGCCACCCAGACGATCCCCCGGACGCCCGGGTGAAGGTCTCAATGGCGCTTGCGGCCCGAGGTGAACGTCTGCGCGAGCCCCAGTACGACTCGGGACACGCGTGAGCGGTGCCGTCCGACCACGTAGGCGCGCTCCGGAAACGCGAGAGAACGCAGAAATGCCGCCTTTGACTGTACGCCCTTGACCGCACCAAGAGCTGCCAGGCTGAGTGTCGCGTAGTTGACATCCGTCCGCGCGTACAGATCAAGTGCCCGCTTGTCGGCCACCGATGGCACGAATTGGCTGGCCCAGGTGGCCAAACGGTTGGTGTCGGAAATTCCGAGGAGATCCCACGCCAGCGCGACACTGGTGGCGACGACGGCTTCAGCTTGCCACCGTTTCGTCAACTCGTAGAACCGGGACTCGTCGTACGTGCCGGTCAACGCGATCTGGGCAATATCGCGGTGCGGAAGAATACGTCGCGGCCAGTCGCCGAGCGCGGCGTGATAACAGGCATGCAACAACCGTGCCTCGGCAGACAGTGCAATGAACGTCTGTCCCGCGATCCGGAATGTCGTTCCGGGCGCCCACAGGTCATCGAGGTGCACCTTCAGTCCGTAGGGGCCCATGACGAAGGTGCGGTGCACGTCGAGGGCCAGTCCGCGCGGAGAGATGAAACTCGTTCCCTTGCTGAAACGACGGTCGAACCCGCTCCGCGGCTGCGGGTGCTCACGGACGTACCCGGCACGGGTCAGCGTTTCGACCGCGCGGTCGAACTCCTCGGATCGAATGAGGATGTCGATATCGACGAATGCACGCATCGTTGGGTCGGGATAATCCAGGGCGGCTGCTGCTGGGCCCTTGAGGACGCGAAGGGAGACATCGGCAGCGGAGAGCAGCACAGCCGCCCGGAGCAACTCCCCCTCGAGCACAAGGCAGTACCGGACGGCGTCTGTCGCAAGCTCCCGAAGCTGCTTCGCTTGCAGCGGCGTCACTGGGAACGCGCCGGTCGTCATCGCGGGCAAGAGCAACCCCAG
>JACCYY010000130.1 GCA_013696235.1 Sporichthyaceae bacterium
CGAGGACCTGCCGGGCTGGACCGGCGACGCGAGCGGGATCACCAAGACGTACGAGGCCGACGACTTCGCCGCGGCGATCATCCTCGTGGACGCTGTCGCGCGGGACGCCGAGGAGATGAACCACCACCCGGACATCGACATCCGCTGGCGCAACGTGACGTTCGCCTGCTCGACGCACTCCGAGGGCGGGGTCACGCAGCTCGACGTCGAGCTCGCGCACCGCATCGAAGACCTGTCCACGGAGCACGGCGCGGCGTAGTGGAAAGCACGACCGGCCCCGCGGAGCCGGCGCCGTCACCCGACGCGCTGCCGCTGGAGACGCCCGATCCGCAGGGAGCCTTCCCGCGTCTGGACACCGCGCAGATCGGCGTGTTCCGCCGGTACGGGGAACGTCGCCCACTCCGAAAGGACGACGTGCTGGCCGTCCAGGGCGAGCCGAGCCCCGCGTTCTTCGTCGTGCTCGAGGGCGCGGTAGCCGTCCTGGACGCCCGCGGGACGCCGCAGGAGCGGCTCATCCGGGTCGTCGGGCCCGGGCGCTTCCTCGGCGAGCTCGGTGTGATCACCCGCCAGCCCGAGCTGGTCAGCTCTGTCGCCCGCACAGACGGTGCAGTGCTCGCCGTGCCGCTCGACGACCTGCGCCGCCTGCTTGCCGACGAGCCCGAGATCGCCGATCTGGTGCTGCGGGCCTACCTGGTCCGCCGGACCCTCGCGCTCGGGCTCGGATTCGGCTTCCGGGTCGTGGGCTCGCCGTTCGACTCGGACACCCTCCGCCTTCGCGAGTTCGCCGCACGCAACCGGCTGCCGCACCGGTTCCTCGACCTCGAGAAGGACCCTGAGGCGGAAGCGGTGCTCCGCGAGCTCAGGATCGGGCCGGAGGCCACGCCAGTCGTCATCTGGCAGGACCGGGTGCTCCGGAACCCGAGCAGCACGCGGGTCGCCGAGATCATGGGTCTGCGCGGAACCATCTCGGGCGTCGGCGCGTGCGACCTCCTCGTGGTGGGCGCCGGTCCGGCCGGCCTCGCGGCCGCGGTGTACGGCGCGTCCGAGGGTCTGGCGACCATCGTGGTCGACGCCGTCGGCACCGGTGGACAGGCCGCGACAGCGGCCCTCATCGAGAACTACCTGGGCTTCCCGGTGGGCATCTCCGGGAGCGAGCTGGCCGAGCGAGCGACCATCCAGGCGGGAAAGTTCGACGCGGAGGTGCGCGTTCCGGCGGAGGCGACCGCGATCGACGCCGACGGCGGTCTTGTCAAGGTGTCGTTCGGCGACGGCACAGCCGTGACGGCTCGGGCCGTGATCATCGCCACCGGCGCGCACTACAACAAGCTGGACGTGCCCGGCTTGGAGCGGCTCGACCGGGTCTGCGTGTACTACGCCGCGACGATCATCGAGGCGCGGGCCTGCATCGGCGAGCATGTCGTGGTGGTGGGCGCCGGGAACTCGGCCGGCCAGGCCGCCATGTTCCTGTCGGAGCGGGCCGCGAGGGTGACGCTCGTGGTGCGTGGTCCCGACCTCGCCAGCAGCATGTCGAGGTACTTGGCCGACCGGCTCGAGAAGGACCCTCGCATCGACGTGCTCCTCCGCCACGAGGTGCGCGAGCTCATCGGCGACGAGGAGCTCGAGGCCGTCGAGGTCGAGGACACCGTCACTGGACATCGGACCCGGTTACCGGCTCGCGATCTGTTCACGTTCATCGGCGCCAGCCCGCGCACCGGATGGCTGGCCGGGCGGGTGGCGCTCGACTCGGGCGGCTACGTCCTCACGGGTGACGACGCCGCGGCGACGCGGCTCGACCCGGCGCACGCCGACCCGGGCCATGCTCCCGGCCTGCTCGAGACGTCCTGGCCCGGCGTGTTCGCCGCCGGCGACGTCCGGAGCGGCTCGGTCAAACGGGTCACCGCTGCGGTCGGCGAGGGCGCGATGGCCGTGCGTCACGTCCGCGAGTACCTCGAAGCGCTCCGCGGCTGACCGTAGGCGCTACCCCGAAGGCCATGGAGCGAACGCGTTCGTCACCCCGCGCAGCACCGGGGCGAGGGCTGGGTAGTGACGGGTCAGCACCGAGGACATGTCGCTGGCGTCGATCCACGACATCCCCTCCGGGGTGTACACGCGTGGGGTGAAGTCGACCGTGAAGAAGCGATCGCTCTTCAGCCGCCGCGACGCCATCAGGACGAAGATGCGGAACGCGGTGTCGCTGAACCCGAACCCACGCGGGAGACGTTCGCCGAACATCCCGACCGTGAGGTCGACCTTCTCGAGGTCACCGCCGTAGACGTCGCGGAGCTGCTCGCGGGTCGACCGGTCCACCGCGAAGTCGTCGAAGCTGCCGGCCGGCCGCATGTGGAGCTGGCGACGGAACTCGTTGTAGCGCGGCACGCCGCGCTCACGGGAGCGGAGGAGGTCCATGGCACTCAGGTCGATGAAGACTCCGTCGGATCGCTCGAGTCGGTGCATGAAGCGGGGGCTGTTGTGCAGGGTGACCGCGCCCGGGTTGGCGGTCCCGAACGAGAACAGGGCGTTCGTCGTACCGGTCCGCTCGAGCACGGGGCGGGCCTCCAGACCGTGGAGCTGCATGAACTCGAGCGCTTCCTTGGTGCCTCCGGTGGCGACGTCGCGCATCACGAAGTCGTCCGGGACGAGCGGGTGCATCCGGTAGACGCTCACGAAGTCCTCGGTGATCGCGTACGGCGCCGAGTGGTGGTTGGTGGTCGATCCGGGGATGCCGCTGATGAGGTCACCGCTGCCGATCCGGCCGGCGAGGTCGTGGACGCGCTTTTGGGCGAGCCCCCACCAGTTCGCCCGCATTCCGATCTGCAACGTCGGGTGGCCGAGGATGGCGGTCGTCCACTCCACGGTGTGGATCTTGGCGATGAGCGCGGCGTTGATCAGCCGGGCCTTGTCGAAGAGCTCGTCGGCACTCCAGGACGGGTACGCAGCGCGCAGGCGCTCGCAGATGGCGTTGTGCTCGCACATGAAGATCGTGTGCATCAGCTCGAGGCCGAGCCACCACCCGTCAGCGCCGCCCGACGCGCGGATCAGCTCGGGATCGACGTCGATGAGTCCCCTGGCGTCGATCCGCACCCGGCCGTCCTCGGCCCGGATCGCCTGCTGGAACTGCGGCGTGCTGCCGTAGACCTGCGATGCGTCCCACCAGTGGGTCTCGGTGTTGAGGAACGTGCCCGTGCCCCTCGCGTGGGCCGTCGGGTCGGCCGGCGTCGACGGCCACCTCATCGGGTCCTCGTGCCAGTCATCGCCCGGTGGGCGCGGGACCAGGATCGGGTTCGCCGGATCCGTGCCATGGCTGAACCAGTCACGCGTCTCGAACTGCAGCCACGCGGCGGCGAGGACGTTCAGGGTCGGCGCCGGCTGGAACTCGTGCCGCAGGAGCAGCTCCGTGCTGACCGTTCGCGGGTTCGGGTCGAAGAGCATGGGAGCCTGTTCGGGCTTGGAGACGGAGGACGCCACGTTCCGGCCGAGCCTGGTGCCGGCCATCCCCATGGATGGGACCTGCAGGTCGTTGTACGACCCGTCGATCGTCCGAGCCACGAGGTGATGCGCGTCTGTCGCTGGCGAGACCGTGGGCGTGGTCTCGTTGGCGTCGTACAGGTTGTGGTCGCGAAGCGTGTCGCGGATCCCCACCAGCGCGATCAACCCGAGCGGAAGCGGCAACCTGTCCCAGCCGATCCGGTGATCGACCGCTCGCACGACTCGCTCGAAGACTCTCTTCATCATCGATGCGCCGCTCAACGCTTCCTCCTCGGCTTCACCGTCAACCCGGCCAAGTACACCAGCGCACGGTCGCCACCGCGTCGAGAATGCGTGGAACCGTCACCGGACCCAGACGGTCCTGCTCGCCGTACGAGCTGACCCGAGGTCAGGGTCACCGCCCCCGGGACGCTGGTCATGGGAGGAGCATTGACAGCGAACGACCGCGCTGCCACGGTCCTCGCAGGCAGAACAGGGGCGGAGCGCATTGACGATGATCACGCCGCAACAGGCTCGCACCGCCTTGGCCGTCGTCCGCCTGACCAACGGCACGCTCGCCCTTCTCGCCCCGACGGTGCTCCTGCGCCGGCTCGGTTTCGACCGGACCGCCGGCCGGGCCGGCGTCTACCCGTTCCGCATGTTCGGTGTCCGGACGGTCCTCCTCGGTGCCGACCTCCTGCTGCTGACGGGCGACCAGCGCCGACGAACCGGCCGCGTGGCGGTGATCATCCATGCTG
>JACCYY010000158.1 GCA_013696235.1 Sporichthyaceae bacterium
GGTCGGGCTGCACGTCCACCCGGCGGTGCGCCGGGGACCGCTGGTGGAGATCGTGCGGGGCGTGGACACCTCGGACGCCACCGTGGCGACCGCGCGCGGGGTCGCCCGACGGCTCGGCGCGCACGTGGTGGTGTGCGGCGACCGCGCCGGCCAGGTCGTGTACGCGCTGCTCGTCCCCCTTCTCAACGACGCGGTGAGGATGGTCGAGGAGGGGTACGCGAGCGCAGACGACGTCGACGCCGCGATGAGACTCGGCTGCGGCTTCCCGCAGGGGCCGATCGAGATGATCGACGAGCTCGGGCTCGACGCGGTGCTCGGGATCCAGCGCGCGCTGCACCGGGAGAGCGGTGAGCCCGGCCTCGCACCAGCCCTGATGCTCGAGCGGCTGGTCACCGCCGGCCGTCTGGGTGGCCTCCGGGGGCGCGGCATCCGCGAGCGGCCGGCCGGGTGAGCGCGTCATGAGCCGGCGTCGCCAGCGCACCGTTCGGCCGGCCAAGGCCGAGGAGACCGGCCGAGCCGCCACGTACGAGACCGTCGAGACCTGGCCCGACGGCGACTGGGCGGTCCGCCGGCTGACCGGGTCGGCGTCGACCAAGCCGTACCGCTGCCCGGGATGCACGCAGCTGATCCCGATGGCGACGCCGCACCTCGTCGCGTGGCCGGTCGAGGGGACCGGGTTCACTGCTGGGCTCGACGGTGGGCTCGACGAGCGCCGGCACTGGCACGCCGCGTGCTGGCGGGCCCGCGACCGCCGTGGGCCGCGCTGATGACCGAGGAGCAACGCCCAGCCGTGGCGGTCGACCTCGCGGTCACCGAGCACGGCGACCCCGACGACCGGGGCGAGCCCGTCGTCGTGCTGCACGGGCTCTTCGGCTCGGGCCGCAACTGGATGACGATCGCCCGCCGGCTGGCCGCCACCCGGCGCGTGCTGGCGCCGGATCTCCGCAACCACGGCGCGTCGCCGTGGGCGGAGCCGATGGACTATCCCGCGATGGCCGCCGACCTCGCCAGCGTCCTGGTGCACCAGGCGAATCGCGCGGTGACGCTCGTGGGGCACAGCATGGGGGGCAAGGTAGCGATGATCTTGGCCCTGACCCGGCCTGGCCTGGTCCGGAGCCTGGTCGTCGTCGACGTCGCGCCGGTCACCTACCCGGGCACATTCGGCCCGTACGCGCAGGCGATGCGCGGAGTGAGGCTCGACGGTGTCACCCGGCGCGCCGAGGTCGACGAGCAGCTCGCCGGTGCGGTGCCGGACCCGGGCATACGCGCGTTCCTGCTCCAGAACCTCGTGCTGGACGAGCACGGGGCGCGATGGCGGGTGAACCTGCCGGTGCTGGAGGCATCGATGGGGACGATCGCCGGCTTCCCCGAGATCGCACCCGGTGTGCAGTACGACAAGCCGGTGCTGTTCGTGGCCGGCGAGCGCTCTGACTACCTGTCGCCGGAGCAGGAACCGACCGTCCGGCGCCTGTTCCCTCGGGCCGAGCTCGCGGTGGTGCCGGGTGCGGGGCACTGGGTGCACGCTGAGAAACCAGCCGAGATGCTCGCCGTCCTCGACGGCGTGCTCGCCGACGCGTAGCCCGTCCCGGCGGAGCCGATGAGTTCCGCGATGCGCGGCGGTCTACCCGGGCGAGAACCCACCGGCAGCACAACCAAGGGGCAGCATGGGTAAGGGGCAGCACCGCAATGCGGTTGACCTCCTGTCGGGGGGAGGTCCTAACGTCTTCAGGTCGCCGTCGGCTCGCCCGGCGACATCGATTTCCAGGAGAAGGAGCGGCAGTTGCCGGCGATCACGGCAGAAGGCCTGACCAAGATCTACAAGACGCGCAAGTCCGAGGTGCGGGCCTTGGACGGGCTCGACCTCGAGGTCGACGAAGGGACGGTGCTCGGGCTGCTCGGCCCCAACGGCGCCGGCAAGACCACCACCGTCCGCATCCTGGCGACCCTGCTGCGACCGGACAGCGGGCACGCCACCGTGCTGGGCCACGACGTGGTCCGCGACGCCCAGGCGTTGCGGAAGGAGGTCGGCCTGTCCGGCCAGTACGCAGCCGTGGACGAGAACCTCACCGGGCGCGAGAACCTCTGGATGTTCGGCCGGCTCTACCAGCTGCCCAGCCCCACGTCGCGGGACCGGGCGACCGAGCTGCTCGCCCAGTTCGACCTCGCCGCCGCTGGTGACCGGGTCGTGAAGACGTACTCCGGTGGCATGCGCCGCCGGCTCGACCTCGCCTCGGCGCTGATCGGTCGGCCGCGCCTGCTGTTCCTGGACGAGCCGACCACGGGGCTGGACCCGCGCGGTCGCATGGGCATGTGGGACGTGATCCGCGACCTCGTCCGAGACGGCACGACGCTGCTCCTCACGACGCAGTACCTCGAGGAGGCAGACGAGCTCGCCGACGCCATCGCCGTGGTCGACAGCGGCAAGATCATCGCCCGCGGGACCGCCGACGAGCTCAAGTCTCAGGTCGGCGGCGAGCGGATCGAGGTGGTCGTGCACGACCGGCAGGACATCGGGCGGGCCCGGGAGGCGATCGCCGCGGCGTGCGGCTGCGAGGCCACCGTCGACGAGCACACGAAGCGGCTGACCGCACCAGCCAGCGGGGGCGCGCG
>JACCYY010000168.1 GCA_013696235.1 Sporichthyaceae bacterium
ACGCGGGGATCGCGCTGCCCAACGACGCGAGCGTGGCGCTGCACCGCGCGCTCGGCTTCGAGCCGGTGGGCACCTATCGCGAAGTGGGCTTCAAGCACGGGGCGTGGCACGACGTGCAGTGGTGGAGTCGCGGCCTGGCCGACAGTGCCCTGCCGCCGACCGAGCCGATCGCGCTTCGCGACCTGCCGCCTGCGGTGCTGGCCGACCTGCGCGAGCTCGCGCGACCTTCGTCAGGCTGCGTTGGCTAGACGCCGAGCTCCTCGCTAGCCAGACGAGTGCCCTCGACCCGCGCGGTGATCTTCTGGAAGGCGATGTCGCGGGCGACGTCGGGTGAGCCGTGCTTGGGCTTGACGTCGATGCTGAACGGGGAGAAACCGCAGTCGTCAGTGGAGCCGAGCCGCTCGACCGGGATCGACTGCGCGGCGAGCACCAGCTGGTCGCGCACCTCCTCGGCGGTCTCGACACGCGGGTCCTGCGGGTTGATCACGCCGACGAAGCACACCTGCGGCACGCCGTTCGCGTCCGCCCGGCTGTGCTCGCCCAGCAACCGGTACACCCGCTCGCGGTCGGGCTCGCTGGCGAGCTGGATCAGGAAGTAGCCCGCGTTCATCGCGAACATCGCCGGCAGCAGCTCGGCGTAGTCGACGTCCGCGCTGTGGGTGGAGTCCATGTCACCGCCCGGACACGTGTGGATGCCGATGTCGCGCCGCTCGTCGGCGCTGAAACGGTCCAGCACACGGTTGTTGAGATCGACGAACTCACCGAGCATGTTGCGGCCGGTCCACGGGTTGGCCGGGTCGTTGCGCAGCGCCAGCCTGCCCTCGGTGAAGTCGATCGACACCCGGGCAGCACCGGCCTCGAAGCACTTGCGGATGTCCTTCTCGCACTCGTCGACGAGGTCGGCCAGGAACTCCTCGCGCGAGTACCCCTCGATCTCCGCGTCGAGCGGGTACAGGAGGGCGAGCATCGACGGTGCGATCACTGCCTGCTTGACCGGGCCGGTGGCGAGCGGGATCGCCTGCTCGAGGTAGTCCGCGGCGTAGGTCTTGTAGCGGAACGGTCCGCCGGTGAGGCGCGGGAGCTGCCGGTGATGGCCATCGGTGAAGATGGCGAAGTACTGGCCGTCGGCGGCCAGGTTGTCGGCCAGTCCGGTGCCGCCGAGCGTGTCGGTGAGCGGGTACGTCGCAAAGCTCGAGGCCCGTTGCTCGCCATCGGTCACCATCGGCGACCCGGTCGCCTCCATCCGCTCGATCGAGTCGCGGCAGGCGGCATCCTGCTCCCGGGTCAGCTCCTCACGGGAGGTCGTGCCGGCGTCGTACCCGGCCAGCGCCTGCTGGAGCGTGGTGGGTCGGGGCAATGATCCGACGTTCTCGGTGGGGATCGGCATGGCTCGACCCTACGACCAGATCCCTCGGAACGAGGAGTCCGGGTTCGGGAGGTTCGGCGCCCGTACCCATCCGACGATCCCGCGGATCGCCTCGATCCGGGCGGTTCAGGGCCGCCGGTGCAGCAGGAGCGGGAGCACCCGGCTGGCACCGGCCGCGTGCAGTGCACTCGCGGCCACCGTGATCGGCCACTGCGTCGACGAGGCGTCCACGACCAGCAGGACCACCCGGTCCGTGACGGCCGCCACCGTGTCCGGACCCACCTGGACCGCGTCGCGCCAGCCGGTCGCCTCTGCCGCCGAGGTCAGGTCAACCGACGCCCCCGGCGCTCCGTCAACGGTGAGCTCGGCCCGATCGAGGCGACCGACCGTGGCCAGGTGGTTGGCCACGGACGCGGTGAGCACGGGATAGCCGGCGGCAGGGAGGCCGACCACGACCTCGGGGCGGGCCAGCCAGGTCGCGCTCCAGCCGCGCAGGACGTCGACACAGGCGGCCCTGAGCTCCTCGGTCGCCGGAGCGTCCCGGCCGAACGCCTCGCGCACCACGTCGCGCCACTCCGGGGCGTCGGCGAACACGAGCGCCCGCCCGACGTCGGCCATGAGGTCGGGAGCGATCCGCCCCCGGCGGCCGAACGCTCCGCCCGGCCACATCTTGCGTGGCTCGAGCATGTACGTCTCGCGCCGCAGCGCCGTCGAGACGGCGCGGGCCAGGTCGAGCGACGGTGCCGCCTCGAGCGGCGGGGGCAGAGCCCCGGTGCAGACCGAGCACCGACCGCAGGGCGCGGCAGTCGGATCGTCCAGGGACTCCTGGAGGAGCTGCATGAGGCACCGCTCGCCACGGGTGTAGGCCCGCATGATGTCCGCCTCGCGCCGGCGCGTCGCCACGATGGCGTCGTAGTGCTCCGCGTCGAACGTCCAGGCGACGCCTGTACGGAGCCAGCCACCCTCGACCCGGTCGACAGCACCGTCCACCGCGAGCTGCTTGAGCATGAGCTCGACCCGGGCGCGGCGCAGGCCCGTCTCGGCCTCGAGCGCCGGGACCGTCGCCGGCTGGTCCGCCCCGCGCTCCGCCAGCCCCGCGAGGAGCCGCGCGACCTGGTCCGGGTCGGGGATGGTCGCCGTCGCGAAGTAGTCCCACACCCCGGCGTCGGCGTCGGAGGGCAGCAGGGCGACCAGCGCGTTGTCGATGCCCCGCCCGGCCCGGCCGACCTGCTGGTAGTAGGACACCGGTGACGGCGGCGACCCGACGTGCACGACGAAGCCGAGGTCGGGCTTGTCGTAGCCCATCCCCAGCGCCGAGGTGGCCACGAGCGCCTTGAGCCGGTTCGCGCGGAGGTCGTCCTCGAGCCGGATCCGTTCGGCCGGCTCGAGCCCGCCGGTGTAGGCCGCGACCCGGATGGAGTTCCCGTGGACCTCCTGGATGACCGCGGCCAGCCGCTCGGCGTCGGCAACCGTGAGCGTGTAGACGATGCCCGACCCCGGCAGCCGTGGCAGGTGGTCGACCACCCAGGCGAACCGCTGGATCGGGGTGAGGCGGTCGACCACGGCGAGCTGGAGGCTGGACCTGGCCAGTGGCCCGCGCAGCACGAGCGTCGATGCTCCGAGCTGGGTCGCCACGTCGTCGGTCACCCGCGCGTTCGCGGTCGCGGTGGTCGCCAGCACCGGCGTGCCGGGGTTGAGCCGGCGCAGGACGTCGGACACGCGCCGGTAGTCGGGCCGGAAGTCATGCCCCCAGTCGGACACGGCGTGCGCCTCGTCGATGACCAGCAGACCGATCCGGCCGGCCAGCACGTCGAGGACGCGCCGCCCGAAGCCGGGGTTGGCCAACCGCTCCGGCGACACCAGCAGCACGTCCACCGTGCCGGCCGCGAGGTCGGTCTCGATCGAGGACCAGTCATCGAGGTTCGACGAGTTCAGCGTCGCGGCGCGCAACCCGGCCCGGGCGGCAGCGGCGACCTGGTCGCGCATGAGCGAGAGCAAGGGGGACACGACGAGGGTCGGTCCGGCGCCCTCGGCGCGACGGATCGCGGTGGCCGCCCAGTAGACCGCGGACTTGCCCCACCCCGTCGCCTGCACGACCAGCACGCGTGCCGCCGGCTCGCACAACGCCGCCACGGCGGTCTCCTGGTCCGGGCGCAGCGACGCCCCGGGTCCGGCGATCGCGGTGATCACGCCCGCTGCGACGCCCAGGCGGGTGCGGTCGAGACCGGTCGTCGTCACCCGCGCGACTCTAGGAGGTGGTCCCGACGCGACCAGCCGGGCGTCCACAGCCCTCGGCGCCTCGACTACCGTTTCGGCGATGAGCGAGCAGGCGGGCGACCCGGGAGTGCACGCGGGCACCGCGTCGCCACGGACCGGGTCGCCGGGTGACGGCCTGCCGCTCGGCGGCACGGTGCGCCCGATCACGCGCTGGGACGAGCCGGTCATGCACCGCGAGTGCGCCGACGTCACGAGCTTCGACGCGGGGCTGGCAACGCTCGTCGCCGACATGGTCGCCACGATGTACGCCGCCCCTGGGGTCGGACTGGCGGCGAACCAGATCGGGGTGGCCCTCAAGGTCTTCGTCTTCGACTGCCCGGACGACGACGAGATCCGCCATCGAGGTGTCATCTGCAACCCGGTGCTCGAGCTGCCCACCGGCGCCGACCGCTGCCTCGACGAGGCCGACGAGGGCTGCCTCTCGCTGCCCGGCGCGTACGCGGAGTGCGCCCGGCCGGACCGCGCGCGGGTCCGCGGCCTCGATCACACCGGAGCGCCTGTGACCTACCACGGCAGCGGCCTGTTCGCCCGCTGCCTGCAGCACGAGACCGACCACCTGTTCGGGACCGTGTTCGAGGACCGGCTCTCGAAGCGCGCCCGCCGTCGCCTGCGGGTCGAGGCCGAGGAGCACGTCGACGATCACCCGTTGCACTGGCCGGCGCCGCCGGGCACGC
>JACCYY010000191.1 GCA_013696235.1 Sporichthyaceae bacterium
TTGAACGGGTCCTTGCACAGCACGGTGCGCTGGGCCTGGTCGTTGAGCTTGAGGTGCACCCAGTCCACCGTGAAGTCCCGCCGCCGCTCCTGAGCGCGGCGGATGAACTCACCGCGCAGCCGCGCGCGCGTCGTCTGCGGCGGGATCGACTTCGCCCGAAAGGTCTCGAGATCGGTGGTCACCCGCTCCACCTGGCCGCGGCGCTCGAGCAGGTTGTACAGCCCGCGGCCTCGCCGGATGTCGTGGTAGGCGAGGTCGAGCTGGGCGATCCGCGGCGAGGACAGCGGTAGGTCGTGCCGTTCCTGGTAGCGCTCGAGGAGACTCCGTTTGATCACCCAGTCGATCTCGCGGTCGACGAGCTCGAGCTTCTCGGTCCGGACCGCCTCGAGCACGCGCTCCCAGAGATCGAGCACCCGAAGCACGACCGGCTCCTCGATCCCGCGCCGGTCGACGAAGTCGCGGGCCTTCAGGTAGTACTCGGACTGGATCTCCAGCGCACTCGCCTCGCGACCGTTGGCCAGGCGTACCCGTCGCAGGCCGGTGAGGTCGTGGCTGATCTCACGGATCGCGCGGATCGGGTTCTCCAACGACAGGTCCCGCATCACCACGCCCGCCTCGACCATGCGAAGGACGAGATCCGTCGCACCGACCTTGAGCAGCGTGGTCGACTCGGCCATCGACGAGTCGCCGACGATCACGTGCAGCCGGCGGAACCGCTCGGCGTCGGCGTGCGGCTCGTCGCGGGTGTTGATGATCGGGCGCGACCGCGTGGTCGCGCTCGACACCCCTTCCCAGATGTGCTCGGCTCGCTGGCTCAGGCAATAGACCGCCCCACGTGGGGTCTGGAGCACCTTCCCCGCCCCGCAGGTGAGCTGGCGGGTGACCAGGAACGGGATGAGCACGTCCGCGACCCGGCTGAACTCACCGTGCCGCCCGACGAGGTAGTTCTCGTGGCAGCCGTACGAGTTGCCGGCCGAGTCGGTGTTGTTCTTGAACAGGTAGATGTCACCGGCGATGCCCTCCTCGTGCAGCCGCTGCTCGGCGTCGACCATGAGCCCTTCGAGGATCCGCTCACCCGCCCGGTCGTGCGCCACCAGCTCCTCGATGTCGTCGCACTCCGGTGTGGCGTACTCCGGGTGGCTGCCGACGTCGAGGTAGAGCCGGGCCCCGTTGCGCAGGAAGACGTTGCTGCTGCGCCCCCACGACACCACCCGGCGGAAGAGGTAGCGAGCCACCTCGTCGGGCGAGAGCCGCCGTTGGCCCCGGAACGTGCAGGTGACCCCGTACTCGGTCTCGATCCCGAAGATCCGGCGGTCCATCGGGCCAGCCTAGGTGTACTGCCCGGGCAGGTTACCTAGGTCGCGTCGGGAGTCTCGGACGGCTCGGACCTCGGCGGGTCGACGGGTGACTCGATCCCGCCGGACGACGTGCCCGGCGGCGGCGCGAGCGGGGCGAGCGCGTCGACGCCCTGCTCGTCGGAGGCGACGACGGGCTGACCGTCACGTACAGCATCGGCCGGCGGAGCGGTCGTCGCGAGCAGGTCAGCGATGCGAGCTGGGCTGATCCGGCCGAACTTCCGGGCTCGCTGACGGGTGCGGTCGAGCACCGCGACCTCGAGCTGCTCGGTCTGCAGCTGGGCGGCACCGCTGGCGTCGACGGCGAGCGCCTGCACGGCGACCCGGAGCGCACCGGACAGCGGGAGCGCCGGGCGGTAGGAGGCCTCCACGTGCTCGGTGATCCGCTCGGCGGCGCCACCCATGACCGCGAACCCGCGCTCGTCGGCCACCGATCCGTCGTAGCTGAGCCGGTAGATCTGGTCGTCGTCGGAGATCCGGCCGACCTCGGCGACGATGAGCTCCACCTCGTACGGCTTGGGCTCGGTGGTGAAGATCGAGCCGAGCGCCTGCGCGTACGCGTTGGCGAGGCTGCGGCCGGTGACGTCGCGCCGGTCGTAGCCGTAGCCACGGAGATCGGCGATGCGGATGCCCGCCACACGCAGGTTCTCGAACTCGTTGTACTTGCCGACCGCGGCGAAGGCGATGCGGTCGTAGATCTCGCTGATCTTGTGCAGTGCTCGGGAGCGGTTCTCGGCGACCAGCAGCACGCCCTCGTCGAAGGAGAGCACGATCACGCTGCCGCCGCGCGCGATCCCCTTGCGGGCATAGTCCGCCCGGTCCTTCATGGACTGCTCGGGTGAGACGTAGCCGAACGGCATCGTCACGGG
>JACCYY010000211.1 GCA_013696235.1 Sporichthyaceae bacterium
CACGATGCTCGGCTCGTACGACGTCGACGGCTGGGTCGGGCTGCTGCTCGAGGACGTGGACGGCACCCTGCCCGA
The DNA here is from genome assembly GCA_013696235.1 of Sporichthyaceae bacterium. Taxonomy (GTDB): domain Bacteria; phylum Actinomycetota; class Actinomycetes; order JACCYY01; family JACCYY01; genus JACCYY01. The sequence continues at coordinate 76 of JACCYY010000211.1, forward strand.
CCTGCCGTGGCGGGCTGATCAGCTCTGGCGGGTCCTGGACGCGCTGTCCGAGTTGGCCGTCGTGACGCCGAAGCCGCGTCTGGCGGCAGCGCTGGCCGGCGAGGACCTCAGCCGCCTCCTCACGACGTGGGAGGACTTCCGAGTCACGGACCGGGACCAGCTCGACGCGTGGTCGCGAACCCACCTCGAGGCTCTCATCGACGAGGGCCGGCGCGCGGTGGCCGGCCTGGCCGGCGGACAGACCCTCTGCCATGTCGACGTGCGCTCGGACAACCTCCTGCTGACGAACGACCGGGTGGTCCTGGTCGACTGGAACTGGGCGGCGATCGGACCTTCCTGGTTCGACCCCGCCCTGCTCCTGCTCGAGCTGAGAACCGCGGGCGGACCCGATCCGGACGAGGTCGTCGCGACCCACCCGCTGCTGCGCGCAGTCGACCCGGAGCTGATCACTGCCTTCGTGGCCGCGGTCACCGGGATGTTCCTGCGCAACTCGCGACGGCCGGCTCCGCCCGGACTGCCGACGCTGCGCGCCTTCCAATCCGCATACGCCGACGCCCTGCTCCGCTGGACCAAGGAACGCACCGGCTGGCGGTAGGCGATCAGACGGCGCCGCCCGGAGTAGGTTCGGCTGGCATGAGCCGACCGACCTGGCGCGAGCGACTGACCGCGCTCGCACGCGCGGCCGCAGACTCGGCGCGGTCGACCGGACCGACGGGGCGTGGAGTTCCACCGACGCCGACGCCGACGCCGGTCGCCTATGTGGGTGACTTCGAGGGTGTGCTGTCGGTGACGTACGCCCCGGCCGACGACGGCGACCCGGATCCCGGCGAGGTGGTCTGGGCCTGGGTGCCGTACGAGGAGGACCACACCCAGGGCAAGGACCGGCCAGTGCTGGTCGTCGGGCGCGACGGTCGGTTCCTGCTCGCGCTGGCGTTCACGAGCAAGGACCACGACCGCGACGCCGCGCAAGAGGCACGGGCCGGGCGGATCTGGTTCGACGTCGGCTCGGGTGACTGGGACCGCAGCGGTCGCCCGAGCGAGCTCCGCCTCGATCGCGTGCTGCGCCTCGATCCGGGAGCCGTGCGACGCGAGGGCGCCGTGCTCGAGCGGGCTCGCTTCGACGCGATGGCCGAGCAGCTGCGCCGCTCCGGCGGTCGGTGAGCCAGGGGTTCTGCGGCCGTTCGCCGCACGCGGATTTCGGCCCGGCCGGGCGCCGCTGGTAAGGTGGCCGGTCGCGCCCAGCGCCGTACGACGGGTGCTCGAGTACAGACATTCTGCACCCCATCGCACTCACCGAGATCGAGGCTGCTTCGTGGCGAACATCAAGTCCCAGATCAAGCGCAACAAGACGAACGAGAAGGCGAACGAGCGCAACAAGGCGTTCCGGTCCTCGCTGCGGACCCAGATCCGCAGGTTCCGCGCTGCGGCGGACTCCGGCGACGCCGAGGCGACCCAGGTCGAGCTGCGCAACGCCTCGCGCAAGCTCGACAAGGCGGTCACCAAGGGCGTGCTGCACAAGAACGCGGCCGCGAACAAGAAGTCCTCGCTGGCCAAGCGCGCCGCCGGCGTCTCGAACGGCTGAAGGCCCCGGCCGGTCTGGCTAAGGACCTAGCGATCGCGCGCCGCGCAGATCGCCCGCAAGGCCCGTTCGAGCGCGTACGCGGGGTGCGCCGAGACGCCCTTGACGTCGGCGTCGGCGGCAGCCACCGCGCACAGCGCGCCCTCGATGCCGTCAGGTGACCAACCGCTGAGCTGCCGGCGGATCGTCCGGACCTTCCACGGCGGCATCCCGAGCTCGCTGGCGACGGCTGCCTCGGGTCGGCCCGATCGACCACCGACTCTGGCGGCGTTGCGCAGGCCGGCGGCAAGCGCACCGATCACCAGCACGGGCTCCGTACCGGTCGACAGCGCCCAGCGCAGCTCCTCGAGGGCCGCAGCCTCGCGCCCTTCGATCGCGCGGTCGGCGATCGTCCAGCACTTGGCGTCGGCGCGGCCGAGGTGGTAGCGGCGCACGATCACCTCGTCGACCTGACCGCCGGCGTCGGAGACGAGCTGGCGCGTGGCGGATGCGGACTCCCTCAGGTCGCTGCCGATCGCGTCGAGCAGCGCGCCGGCGGCGCCGTGGGTGATCTGGCCGCCGACCGCGGCCGCCTCGGAGCGCAGGAACTCGACGCGGTCCTCGCGCCTGGTGAGCCGGGCGCAGGAGACCTCCCGCGGTTTCGTGCGGCGGAGCGCGTCGAGGACCTTCTTGCCCTTCGCGCCACCGTCATGGGTGACGACCACCACCACATCGTCGGCTGGGTCCTGCAGGTACGCGACGAACGCGTCGGCCCCTGGACCGGTCGGCGGGACTCCGGTGATGAGGACGAGGCGCGGGGTCCCGAACAGCGTCGGACCAGCGAGCTCGAGGAACCGGCCGACCTCGAGCGTCGGGCCGTCGAGCTCGATGATCTCGGTGTCCGGATCTGCGGCCCGGGTGTCGCGAGTGATCCGCTCGATCGCCCGCTCGCTGAGCACTTCCTCCGGCCCGACCACCAGCACGAGCCGGTCGATCGTGACGGACGGGGGCATCCCCCAACGATGTCACGCGCCACCGTCGCCGTACGACCGTCACCACAGGACCGACCGAGCACCAGCGCTCAGTGCGCCCAGGTTGTGACCCACACGCGGCCGGCGCTGCCACCGATGGCGATGTCGCCGACCTGGTCAGTCCGGCGCACCTGTGCACCGGTCGACCGGAGCGCGTCGAGGGTCGTGACCGACGGGTGGCCGTAGGGGTTGTCCGCCCCGGCCGAGATGACCGCGAGGGATGCCCCATTGGACCGCAGGAACTTTGGATCTTGATACGACGAGCCGTGGTGGGCCACCTTCACCACGTCCGATCGCGCATCGACGCCGGACGCGAGGAGCGCGCGCTGCGCGGACGGCTCGATGTCTCCGGTGAGCAGGATCCGGAGTCCGTCGACGTCCTCGACGAGGACCACCACCGAGGCGTTGTTCTCGACTGACTCCTCCGGGTCGAGGCGGCTGAGAGCGGTCGGCCCGGGTGGCGGCCACAGCACGGTGAGCCGGAGCCGGCCGACCTCGAGCACGTCACCTGCCGCAACCGCGATCGGCTCGGCCGGCGTCGCACCCGCTGCCACCTCGGCCAGGCTGACCGCGCCCGTAGCGACCGCTCCGACGGCACGGTCGAGCCCGACTCCTCCGAGACCGCCGATGTGGTCGGCGTGACCGTGGGTGAGCAGCACCAGAGGCACGTGCTCGACGCCCAGGTCATCGAGGCAGTCGTCGATCGCCGCCGGGTCCGGGCCGGTGTCCACCACGACCGCGCTCCCGCCACCGGCTGCGAGCACCAGCCCGTCGCCCTGGCCGACATCGCAGACGACCAGGCGCCACCCGGCGCTCGGCCAGCCGGGAGCAACCACCTGGGTAGCGCCGACGGCGACGAGCGGCAGCACGACCAACGCAGCCAGCGGCGGGCTGGCGAGGACGCGGCGGGCGAGCACTGCACCCACCACCGTCGCGGCGGCGAGCGTCAACGCGCCGCGCGCATCGCCGGGCCAGGGAACCGTCGCGTACGGAAGGTCGGCGCACCACCGGGCGACCACTGCGATCCAGGCTGCGGGGAGCCCGGCGAGCTCAGCAACGACCCTGGCCGCAGCCGGCCAGAAGACCGCGATGACCGCCACGAGCACGCCGAGCACGGTGGCCGGTGCCACGGCCGGGGCGGCGAGCGCGTTGGCCAGAACCGCGACGAGGCTCACCTCCGCCGAGAGCAGCACCACGACCGGGGCGCAGGCCATCGACGCGGCCAGTGGGACCGCGAGCGCCGCCGCGACGGGCGCCGGGACCCACCGTCGCGACGACCACCGCTCGGTCCAGCCAGGCACCAGGACCACGATCGCGCCGCTCGCGAGCACGGACAGCGCGAAGCCGTACGACCGGGCGAGCCACGGGTCGACGAGCAGCAGCACCACGACAGTGACCAGGATCGGCGCGAGCCGGCGACGTCGAGCGCCGACCCCGAGGCCGACGACGACGGCCGCGCCCATGACGGCCGCTCTCAGCACGCTCGGCTGGGGCCG
>JACCYY010000226.1 GCA_013696235.1 Sporichthyaceae bacterium
CCAGGTCGTCCTCCGTGCGCCCGGCGCCCTCGACCTCACCGGCGTACGTGAGCAACGCACGCGCCTGACCGATCAGGTCGAGCCCGATGTTGCCCAGCGCGATGTCCTCCTCGATCGCCGGTGCGACGGAGATCCACTCACCGAGCCGGTGCGAGAGAACGAGCGCGTCGTCGCCGAGCCGGAGCGCGTACATCGCGAGAGCTGGCATCTCGCTCACAAATGATCAACGCCCTCGGGGACGTCGTAGAAGGTCGGGTGGCGGTAGACCTTGTCCGCGGCGGGGTCGAAGAACGAGTCCTTCTCGTCCGGGCTGGACGCGGTGATCATCCCCGCTGGCACCACCCAGAGCGAGACCCCCTCCTGGCGGCGGGTGTAGACGTCGCGGGCGTTGCGCAGCGCCATCGTGGCGTCGGGGGCGTGGAGGCTCCCGACGTGACTGTGCGACAGCCCCCGGCGGGCTCGGACGAAGACCTCCCAGAGCGGCCAGTCCCGGGCTAAGCCACCGGGCTCATGGATCGGCACGCCAGCCGTCGGGACGGCACCGTGCCCGCCCTCCGCGTGCACCTGGAGCCTGTCCTGGTCGGTGCTCGCCGGGTCGGTGCTCGCCGGGTCGTTGGTCTCCCGGCCGTTGGTCGTCCCGTTGCCGGCGGGATCTGCGGGCACGTCAGGCCACCTCGGCCGTGCGCGTTGCCTGCTTGTCGGCGTAGGCGAGCGCGGCCTCGCGGACCCAAGCACCATCGGTGTGCGCGCCGCGGCGGTGCGCCACCCGCTGCTCGTTGCACGGCCCGTCGCCCTTGAGCACGCCGAAGAACTCGGCCCAGTCGATCGCCCCGAAGTCCCAGTGCTCGGTCTCGGCGTTCCAGCGCAGGTCGGGATCGGGCAGCGCCAGCCTGAGGATCTTCGCCTGCGGGACGATCATGTCGACGAAACGTTGGCGCAGCTCGTCGTTGGAGAACCGCTTGATCCCCCAGGCCATCGACTGGGCCGAGTTCGGCGACTGGTCGTCCGGAGGCCCGAACATCATCAGGCTGGGCCACCACCAGCGGTCGATCGCGTCCTGCGCCATCGCGTGCTGGGACGGCGACCCACCCGAGAGCGTGTCGAGGATCTCGAACCCCTGGCGTTGGTGGAACGACTCCTCCTTGCAGATCCGCACCATGGCGCGGGCGTACGGGCCGTACGAGCACCGGCAGATCGGCACCTGGTTCACGATCGCGGCACCGTCGACCAGCCAGCCGATCGCGCCCATGTCGGCCCAGGTGAGCGTCGGGTAGTTGAAGATCGACGAGTACTTCTGCTTCCCGTCGTGCAGCAGGTTCAGCAGCTCCTCGCGGGACGCGCCGAGCGTCTCGGCGGCGGCGTAGAGATAGAGCCCGTGCCCGGCCTCGTCCTGGACCTTGGCCATGAGGATCGCCTTGCGTCGCAGGCTCGGCGCCCGGGTGATCCAGTTGCCCTCGGGCTGCATGCCGATGATCTCCGAGTGCGCGTGCTGCGCGATCTGGCGGATCAGCGTCTTGCGGTAGCCGGCCGGCATCGCGTCGCGTGGCTCGATCCGCTCACCTGCGTCGAGCGTGCGCTGAAACCCGTCGAGCAGTGCCGGGTCGTCGCCAGCGTCACCGTCGGCAGTGATCTTGGGTCCGAAGTCGTTGCCGTACATGGGTGTCCTCCGGTCCGTCGGTCAGCCGGCCGACCCGGTCCAGAGTACGCCAGTGTGACACTCTCCTGCAACGTGGTCACCATACCGTCACACGGGACTCATCCGGCGGCCGGCGGGGACAGGTCGAGCAGGTGCTCGAGCCCCACCGTGAGACCGGGTCGCGATCGCACCGACCGGACGGCGAGCAGCACCCCCGGCATGAACGAGGACCGGTCGAGCGAGTCGTGCCGGATCGTCAGCACCTCGCCGTCGCTGCCGAGGAGGACCTCCTGATGGGCGAGCAGCCCGCGCAGTCGTACGGCGTGCACCCGGACGCCGTCCACGTCCGCGCCACGCGCCTCAAGCCGGCCGTGCGAGGTCGCGTCCGGCGATGGTGCGACCCCGGCGTCCGACCTGGCGGCGGCGACCATCTCCGCCGTCCGCATCGCGGTCCCGGACGGGACGTCAGGCTTGGTGTCACGGTGGAGCTCGACGATCTCGACCGAGGTGAAGTGCGGGGCCGCCTGCGCTGCCATCTGCATCATGAGGACGGCGCCGACGGAGAAGTTCGGTGCGACCACGACGCCAACTGCGGGCGCACCGTCCAGCATGGCTCGGACCGCGTCGAGATCCGGCTTGCCGAGGCCAGACGTGCCGACCACGACGTGGATGCCGGCCGCGACGCAGGTCTCGACCGTTCCGAGCACGGAGTCACGGTGGGTGAAGTCGACCGCGACCTCGGCACCAACGTCCGTCAATCGGGCCAGCTCGTCACCACGACCGATCCGGGCAACCAGCTCGAGGTCGTCCGTGCCCTCGATCGCGGCGCACGTCGTTGCCCCCATGCGGCCACCGGCGCCGATCACACCCACCTTGATCGTCATGTGGTCATCGGCTACGCGACGGCGGCAGCGAACCGGTCGGGGTTCTTGTGGGTGCTGACCAGGGCGAGGGTGGGCTGGGCCGCCAAGAGCTGCGCGACCTCGAGGACGTCGTCGAGGGTGACCGC
>JACCYY010000233.1 GCA_013696235.1 Sporichthyaceae bacterium
GTCACCCGGCCCGGCGCGTAGAACAGGTAGCCGTCGTCCTGCTCGACGGCGAGCCAGTCGACGCCGTCGTACGTGCCGACGAGCGAGGTCGGCTCGTACGCCTCCGGGCGGGCGACACCGCAGCGCAAGACGATCGGCGGGTCACCCCAAGCGGCGGTGAGGTCTGACACCGGTTCCACCGCACGCTGCTGCGCGCCGTCCAGGACGTCGGGCAGGGCAGCGACGAGGGACCGGCAGGCGGCCGCGCCGGCGCCGTCGGGCTCGGGAACCGCCACCTCGACGGTCGACTCGCCGCACGCCGAGAGGGCGAAGGCTGCAACGGCCCCGACGACCAGGCCGGCGGGCACGGTACCTCGGGTCAGAGGTGCACGACCGGGCAGGTGAGGGTGCGCGTGATCCCGCCCACGTTCTGGACCTGCGCGACGACGAGCTTGCCCAGCTCGTCGACGGTGTTGGCCTCGGCGCGGACGATGACGTCGTACGGCCCGGTGACGTCCTCGGCGAGCGTGACGCCCTCGATGGCGGCGATCTGGGATGCCACGTTGGCGGCCTTGCCCACCTCGGTCTGGATCAGGATGTAGGCCTGCACGGTCATGGCGTCCTCCGACGGGCGATGATGACGAGCGCGGTCGCAGGCACGGTATCGCGGGACGCGACGACAGGGGGCGGCGGATGCACTCGGGCGGGGATCGGGCTCGGGCAACTGCCTCCGCCGGGCAGACCGTGGCCGAGCTCGGCGAGTTCGCGATGATCGCGGCGATCACCGCACGGCTCGGCACGACGCCGTCGGTGCTGCTCGGCCCCGGCGACGACGCCGCGGTGCTGGCCTGCCCGGACGGTCGGGTCGTGGCGACCACCGACGTCCTCGTCGAGGACCGGCACTTCCGCAGGTCCTGGTCCAGCGCGTACGACATCGGCCGGAAGGCGGCAGCCCAGAACCTGGCAGACGTGGCCGCGGTCGGCGCCCGGCCGACCGCGCTGCTCGTCGGGCTCGCCGTCCCAGGCGACCTGCAGGTCTCCTGGGCACTCGAGCTCACCGACGGTCTTCGCGACGAGGCCGCGCTCGTCGCGGCCGCCGTGATCGGCGGAGACCTCACCAGGTCAGACGCGGTGATCATCTCGGTCGCCGCCCTCGGCGACCTCGCGGGAGCGGCACCGATCACGCGGGCTGGTGCCCTACCGGGCGACGTCGTCGCGGTGTGCGGGCGGCTCGGCTGGGCGGAGGCCGGTCGAGCCGTCCTGTCCCGCGGGTTCCGCTCGCCACGGGCAGTCGTGGCCGCCCACCAGCGACCCGAGCCGCCCTACGGCGCCGGGCCGGAGGCCGCCGGGCTCGGTGCCCACGCACTCGTCGACGTGAGCGACGGCCTGGTCCAGGACGTCGGGCACGTCGCTGCTGCCAGTGGCGTCCTGATCGATCTGGACGGCGGCGCCCTGACCGCGGACCAGCCGGTCCGTGACGTCGGCGCCGCGCTCGGCACCGATCCCCAGGCGTTCGTCCTCACCGGCGGTGAGGACCATGCGCTGGCGGCCTGCTTCCCGGCCGGGACGGCCCTGCCGCCGAGGTGGCGCGTCGTCGGCCGGGTGCTCGCCGGCGAGCCCGCCGTCACGGTGGACAGCTCTCCGTACGAGGGGTCAGGTGGCTGGGACCACTTCCGGTGATCCGAACCCGGGGTCTGCGACGGGTTAGAGCTGGCCGCCAGCGGCGACAGGTGCGCTCGGGTCCGTGCCGCCGTCGCCGATCTGCTCGCGCGCGACGAAGTCCTCGATGTCGAACCAGTTCGTCCCGGCCCGCTGGGCGATCACCATCAGTGTCGTCATCGACGCGACCTCCTCGACCTGCTCGGCGAGGAACCAGAGCAAGAACTGCTCACCGAGGGCATCGCCGTCCGAGCGGGCGAGCCGGAACAGCTCCTCGATCTGCCCCGTGACCTGCTTCTCCTGGTCCAGCGCGAGCTTGATCAGCTCCACCGGGGTGGAGAAGGAGTTCCGCACCGGTGGCGTCCCCGGGATCTCGACCGGCAGATCACGGTCGAGCATGTACTGCACGATCATCATGCCGTGGTTGCGCTCCTCCACCGACTGGCGGTAGAAGTGGCGGGCCAGCTGGGGCAGGTCCTGTCGGTCGAACCACACCGCGAGCGCGATGTACTGCTGGTGGGCGGCGAGCTCGTTCCCGACCTGCTCGCGCAGCTTCTCGACGAAACTTGTTCGGCTCATGCCGGCAACCGTACGTGCGGATGCGGGCTCGCCGTACGGAAGGCCGACCTTGTGTACGGGCGGGCGGCTTACAGCGCGCGCGTGACCTTGCCGGCCTTGATGCACGAGGTGCAGACGTTCAGTCGCTTCACGGTGCGGCCCACCTTGGCCCGGACCGGCTGGATGTTGGGATTCCAGCGACGCTTGGTGCGACGGTGCGAGTGGGAGACGCTCATGCCGAAGCCGGGCCGCTTGGCGCAGACGTCGCAGGTGGCAGCCACGGGATGATCTCCAAAGCGTTGGGGTGGTTCGTCGGTCGATCGGCAGCCCGATCGCGCCAGGCAACCTGCGCAGATTACCCGAGGCTGTCCCGTGGACGCCAACCGGCTGCGCACCGTGTCTGTGAGCCGGGCAATCGAACTGGCACTGGCGGGCCGCGCGACTACGCTCGCACCGTCTCGAGTCGACGCCGTCGGAGGTCGCGTGCTGGAAGTCCTTGACGCAGCGGCACTGCGTCGCTGGGCCTCTCGCGCTCTCGATGCACTCGGTCGCGAGCGCGAGCACATCGACGCACTCAACGTCTTCCCGGTCCCCGACGGGGACACCGGCACCAACCTGTTCCTGACGATCGAGGCCGCCGGCCAGGCGGTCGACGACCTGGAGGTCGGGCGCGACGACTTCGGCGCGACGATGCGGGCGCTCGCCCAGGGAGCGTTCCTCGGTGCTCGCGGGAACTCCGGGGTGATCGTCAGCCAGATCCTCCGTGGCATGTCCGACGCCCTCGCCGCCGAGCCCGGCCTCCCGGGAGTCGACGGTCGACTCCTCGCCCTCGCCCTGGTCCGGGCCTCTCGGGCGGCGTACGCAGCGGTGGGGACCCCGGTCGAGGGCACGGTGCTCACAGTCGTCCGCGACGTCGCCGACGCCGTCGCCGAGGTGCGGGCGGCCGACCTGGTGGCGGTGACCCGGGTCGCGCTCGACGCGGCCACCGCCAGCCTGCTCCGGACGCCGGACCACCTCGCCGTGCTGCGCGAGCACGGCGTCGTCGACGCTGGTGGAGCCGGGCTCGTGGTCATGCTCGGTGCTCTGCACGAGGTCGTCACCGGAGTCACCCCCACAGACGCCTCCCGGGTGCGGCTGCCCGTGCCGCAACGCCCGGTCCACGCAGTCGAGGCGGCACCGGCCGATCCGACCCGGGGCCCCGGCTTCGAGGTCATGTACCTGCTCGAGGCCGACGAGTCCCGCCTGGTCGCCCTGCGCGCCGCGCTCGAACCGCTCGGCGAGTCGCTGCTCGTCGTCGGCGGGGAAGGTCTCTGGAACGTCCACATCCACGTCGACGACGTCGGGGCCGCGGTCGAGGCCGGGGTCGCAGCGGGCCGCCCGTACCGGATCCGGGTCGAGCCCCTCGACGTCCGGGTCCGGCACGCCGGCACGGGCGCAGCACCCGGTGGAGAGGCCTGCCCGGTCGTGCCGCGCCGTGGCGTCGTCGCGATCATCGAGGGTGCCGGTCTTGCCGACCTGGTCGCTCAGGCCGGCGCGGTGCCGGTCGTGAGCGTCATCGGGGCTGCGCCATCGACCCGTACGGTGCTCGCGGCGATCCACGCCTGCGGGTCGGCCGAGGTGCTCGTGATCCCCGCTGACCGGACCGTGCGCAGCGCCGCGGAGGCGGCCGCCGCCGAGGCGCGCGAGAGCGGCCTGCGGGTGGCGGTGATCCCGGTCCGGGCCGTCGTCCAGGGTCTTGCCGCGCTCGCCGTCCACGACGCGGACCGGCGGTTCGACGACGACGTCGTCGCGATGACCGCAGCCGCGGGCGCCACCCGGGTGGCCGAGGTCGTGGTCGCGACGGACCGTGCGATGACCATGGTCGGCGTGTGCGATCCCGGCGACGTGCTTGGGCTGGTCGAAGGCGACGTGGTGATCGTCGCGACCGACCCGGCCGACGTCGCCGAGGGGCTCCTCGAGCGCTTGCTCGGTGGTGGCGGCGAGCTCGTCACGCTGGTCCACGGCGCCGGCCCGGTTGGTCAGGCGGCGGCGGTGGTGCGCGAGCGGCTGCACACCGTCCGCCCGGACGTCGAGTGCGTCGCGTACGACGCGGGTGCCACGCGCGACCTGCTGCTGCTCGGCGTGGAGTAGCGCGATGGTCTCCGAGCTCGACGACCGGCTGGACCGACGCCTCAAGGGCAAGAAGCTGCTCGCGGCGCACGCCGCGATGGGGCTCCACACTGTCGGCGACCTCCTCAGACGACCGCCGCGGCGCTACGTCCAGCTCACCGAGCTCACCGATCTGGCCGACCTGCCGGTGGGTGAGGAGGTGACGGTCGCGGCCGAGGTGGTCTCGGTCGAGGTCCGCAAGATGCAGCACCGCAAGGGGACGGTCACCGAGGTGCTGGTGACGGACGGCACCCGTGAGCTCTCGCTCACGTTCTTCAACCAGCCGTGGCGCAAGGCCCAGCTTCCGCGAGGTCTCCGGGCGGCATTCAGCGGCAAGGCCGGGACGTTCCGGGGCCGCCTCCAGCTCACCCACCCGCAGATCGAGCTGCTCGACGACGACGACGAAGAAGAATCGGGCCGGGCGCACGCGGGCGGTCGCCGTGTGGCCGATGACGGCGTCGATGACGGTGGTGGGCAGGAGCGGCCGTTGCCGATCTACGCCCTGGCCAAGGAGCTCCGGCAGACCGACGCGCGCCGTGCGGTCTGGGGCCTGCTCGACACGCTGGGCCACGTGCCCGATCCGCTGCCGGTCGACGTCCGGACCAGGCACGGCCTGCTCGGGCTGCGCGAGACCTTCGTCGCGCTGCACCGGCCCCGCGACGACGAGGACCACGAGCGCGCCGAGCACCGGCTCCGCTGGGAGGAAGCCTTCGTCCTGCAGGTCGAGCTCGCCCGCCGGCGGGCCGTCGCGCGAGCGCTGCCGGCGATCCCCCGCCGATCCATCGCGGGCGGGCTCGCGGAGCAGTTCGACGAGCGGCTGCCGTTCACCCTCACCGACGGCCAGCGCGTGCTCGGCGAGGTCATCGCGGCCGAGCTCGCCGGCGATCACCCGATGCACCGCCTGCTGCAGGGCGAGGTCGGTGCCGGCAAGACTGTGGTTGCGCTGCGGGCCATGCTGGCCGTGGTCGACGCCTCGGGCCAGGCGGCTCTGCTCGCACCGACCGAGGTCCTGGCCCAGCAGCATCACCGCTCGATCACCGCCATGCTCGGTCCCCTCGCCGAGGCTGGTCTGCTCGGCGGAGCGGACGTGAGCACGAAGGTCGTGCTGCTGACCGGGTCACTCAGCGCCGCGGCTCGCCGGCAGGCTCTGCTCGACGTGGCCGGCGGTGCCGCTGGGATCGTCGTGGGCACCCACGCGCTGCTCGAGGAGCGGGTGGAGTTCGCTGATCTCGGGCTCGTCGTCGTCGACGAGCAGCACCGGTTCGGGGTCGAGCAGCGCGACCTCCTGCGCGGCAAGGCCACCAGCCCGCCCCATGTCCTCGTCATGACCGCGACGCCGATCCCTCGCACCATCGCCATGACGGTGTTCGGCGACCTCGACATCTCCACGCTGGCCGAGCAGCCCGCGGGCCGCGCCGGTGTCGACACGTACGTCGTCCCCGCCACCGACAAGCCGCGTTTCCTCGAGCGAGCCTGGGAGCGGGTCCGCGAGGAGGTCGACGCCGGTCACCAGGCATTCGTGGTCTGCGCCCAGATCAGCGTCGACGAGGCGGTCGAGGATGCAGACCCGCTCCCCGATCCGGCGGACCTCGGCCGCTCGACCCGGCTCGCGCTGGTCGAGGCGCCGACGGCGGGATGGGACGAGGAGGAAGACCTCGACCGGCCGTCCGAGCCGCCCCGACTCCGGCTGGTCGACTCGGCGGGTGGCGCCCAGGAAGGGACCGACGCGCCCTCGACCCTCGCCCGACGACGCCGGCCCGCGCGGCCACCAGGTCCGCCCACCCGGGCGGTGCTGGAGCTCCTGCCCGAGCTCGCCAACGGACCACTCAGCGGTCTCCGGCTGGAGATGCTCCACGGCCGCATGCCCGCAGAGGTCAAGGACGAAGTCATGCAGCGGTTCGCCGCCGGCGCGATCGATGTGCTCGTCGCCACCACCGTCGTCGAGGTCGGCGTCGACGTCCCCAACGCGACCGCAATGGTGATCATGGACGCGCACCGGTTCGGCGTGTCGCAGCTGCACCAGCTCCGGGGCCGGGTGGCGCGCGGGTCCTCGCGGGGAGTGTGCCTGCTCGTCACCGATGCGCCCGAAGAGACGCCGGGACGGCACCGGATCGACCAGGTCGCCGCGACGACCGACGGCTTCGTCCTCGCCGAGGTCGACCTCCGCCAGCGACGCGAGGGAGATGTCCTCGGCGCGTCCCAGTCCGGTGCGCGCACCGGCCTGCGCCTGCTGCGCGTGGCCGACCACGAGGAGCTGATTCGTGCTGCGCGGGCCGAAGCTGCCGCGTTTCTCGAGCGCGACCCGACCCTGGCGAGCTGGCCCGCGCTCGTGGAAGCCTTGGCCGCCCTCGTCGACCGCGATCGGGCCGAGTTCCTCGAGCGGGGCTGACCCTCCGAGCGGCGGACGCGACGGGGGGTGCCATCGCACCAAACCGCGTTCGGGACGGGGTCGCCTTGTGCCAAGAGGTCTGGCCCGCGGCAAGCCCGTGCCAACCGGGCGGCGCGGGGGGAGTCGGTGGTGGGACGATCGGCGCATGCGGGTGATCGCGGGACGAGCGCGCGGCCAGCGGATCGCAGTGCCCCCCGGCCGGGGCACCAGACCGAGCGCGGATCGGATGCGTGAGGGGCTGTTCTCTGCGCTCCTTGCCAGCGAGGGGTCGCTGAGCGGCTGCCGCTTCCTCGATCTGTACGCGGGGTCCGGCGCGGTCGGCATCGAGGCCTGGTCGCGCGGCGCCGAGCACGTTCTCGCGGTCGAGCACGACCAGCGCGCGGTGCGCGTGATCAAGAGCAACGCCGACACGGTGGGTGCCGAGGGTGCAGTCGTGGTCCGGCTGTGCGCGGTCGACCGGCTCGCCTCGACCGGGCCGGCCGGTGGCCCGTACGACGTCGTGTTCGCCGACCCGCCGTACGACCACGCCGACGAGCACCTCGGCGGCGTGCTCACGGCGTTGCACGCCGGCGGCTGGCTGCGCCATGACGCCCTGGTCGTGGTGGAACGGTCCAGCCGCGGAGCAGGGTTCGGCTGGCCGCCGTGGGTGGAGCCTGAGAAGTCGCGGATCTACGGGGAGGGCACACTCTGGTACGGCCGGGTACGGCCGGTCCCGGCACCCGCCGCCGCGACCGTGGACCCGCCGGAGACCGCTCAGCCGGCACCTGACCCGATGGAGGGGTGAGCGTCGCATGCTCCGCGTGGCCTGTCCCGGCTCGTTCGACCCGCCGACGAACGGCCACCTCGACATCATCCGGCGAGTGGCCCGGCTGGTGGACGAGGTCGTCGTCGCTGTCCTGGTCAACCCCGCCAAGCGCGGCCTGTTCGACGTCGGCGAGCGGGTCACGATGCTCGAGGAGATCACCGCGGACCTGCCGAACGTCTCGGTCGAGCAGTTCGAGGGCCTGCTCGTGGACTTCTGCCGGGACCGCGCCGTCGGGGCCGTGGTCAAGGGACTGCGGGCGGTGAGCGACTTCGAGTACGAGCTGCAGATGGCGCAGATGAACCACCGGCTGACCGCCGTCGACACGATGTTCGTCGCCACGGATCCTCTGTACTCTTTCCTGTCGTCCAGCCTGGTGAAGGAAGTCGCCGCGTACGGTGGCGATGTCGAGGGGCTGCTCCCGCCGGCTGTGCACAGCCGCCTGATGGCCCGGCTGGCCGAGCAACCCGACCCGACGACCTGACCCGACGCCCTGACCCGACCGATCGACTCGACGACCTGATCGTGCACGACCGACGCGGCCGCCGCCCGGACGGCCGTGCGCGTGGGAGAGAGGACAGCTGTGCGGGTCCACGACAAGCTCGCCGAGCTCGGTGCCCTGGTCGAGGACGCGCGGGCGATGCCGATGTCGGCGTCGTGCATCCTCAACCGCGGCGAGGTGCTCGCCCTCCTCGACGAGATCCAGCGCGCGCTCCCGGAGGACCTCGCGCGGGCCGAGCAGCTGCTGGCCGACCGCGAGACCGTCATCGATGTCGGTCGGCAGGAGGCCGCGCGGCTGGTCGAGCAAGGGCGCCAGGAGCGGCACCGTCTGGTCTCCGAGACCGAGGTCTCGCAAGAGGCTGACGAGGAGGCCGAGCGGATCATCAAGACCGCCCAGACCGACGCGGTCTCGATCCGCGAGGAGGTCGACGACTACGTCGACTCGAAGCTCGCGAACTTCGAGGTCGTCCTGAACAAGACCATGCAGGCGGTCATCCGGGGCCGGGGCCGTCTCCGCGGTGCCCGCGTCGAGGACGAGCTCGATTCGGGACCCGAGCAGTAGCGGTCCCGAGCAGGGGCGGTCCCGAGCCGGAGCGGTCCCGAGCCGGAGCGGTCCGCTCGGTTTGGGCTAGCCGGGAACGGTCGGTTACCCTTCTCGACGGCCTTCGTCCGGCCTCGCCGCCGGCGCGTGACCGGTGACGTGGCCCAATCCGGCAAGGAGCGTTGCCCTGAACCGCCTCGATCTGCGCAGCCCGCTCGTGCTCGACACCCGCGAGCTGGGTCGTCGTCCTGGCGCGTCGGAGGTCGTCTCCCGGTCTGTGCCGGCACCGGCCGATCTCGGCATCGAGGTGATCAGGGTGCCCGCGGGCTCTGACGTCGAGCTCCGGCTGCTGCTCGAGTCCGTCGTCGAGGGCGTCCTGGTGTCGGGAGACCTCGACGTGGCCGCCGTCGGCGAGTGCGCGCGGTGCCTGGAACCGCTCGAGCGCGAGCTCAGGATGGACCTCCAGGAGCTCTACGCCTACCCCGGTCACGGCGACGAGGACACCCGTACGGTCGTCGACGACGGGTTGATCGACCTCGAGCCCGCGCTCCGGGACGCGGTGGTGCTCGCCCTCCCGCTCGCGCCGCTGTGCCGGCCGGACTGCCCGGGCCTGTGCTCGGTCTGCGGGATGCAGCTCGCGGACGACCCGGACCACACGCACGAGCAGGTCGACGCCCGGTGGGCCGCGCTCGCGGCGCTCCAGGAGAACGACCGCACGACTGATGGCCGTACGATCGGCGACCGGACCAGCACCACCGAGAACGAGGAGAACTAGTCGTGGCCGTACCCAAGGGCAAGATGTCGCGTTCCCGGACGCGGTCTCGCCGCGCGCAGTGGAAGGCCGTGAAGCCGAACCTCGTGGCCTGCCCGCAGTGCCGTGAGCCCAAGCTGCCGCACATCGCTTGCTCCGCCTGCGGCACGTACAACAAGCGCCAGGTCCTGGACGTCTGACCGCGCAGTGGCTGGCCCGGAGCTCGGAGTGGCCGGCTTCGACGATGGGGGCGCCGGCCTGATGGCTCGCCTCGGCGCCGACGAGATCGACGCCGACCTCGCGACCAGGGCGCTCACGCACCGCTCGTACGCGTACGAGAACGGCGGGCTGCCGACCAACGAGCGCCTGGAGTTCCTGGGCGACTCCGTGCTTGGCCTCGTCGTCACCGACACGCTGTACCACGCGCACCCAGACCTGCCCGAGGGTCAGCTGGCGAAGCTCCGGGCGGCGGTCGTGAACATGCGTGCGCTCGCCGACGTCGCGCGCACCATCGACATCGGGGGCTACATCCGACTCGGCCGGGGTGAGGAGACCACCGGTGGTCGGGACAAGTCCTCGATCCTGGCCGACACGCTCGAGGCCCTGATCGGAGCGGTCTACGTCGCCCACGGCATCGAGGCGGCCACCCGGACCGTGCACGCGCTGTTCGACCCGATCATCAAGGCGAGCGCCGCGCTCGGCGCCGGCCTGGACTGGAAGACCAGCCTCCAGGAGCTCACCGCGAGCGCCGATCTCGGCGTGCCCGAGTACGACGTCACCGAGTGCGGTCCCGACCACGAGAAGACGTTCACGGCCGAGGCACGAGTGGCCGGCGTCGTCCGGGGCGCTGGCCAGGGTCGCAGCAAGAAAGAGGCGGAGCAGCAGGCTGCGGAGCACGCCTGGCGGGCGATCCGTGACCAGATCGCGCAGGTCCCCCCCGGCTCGGAGCCGCTCGTCGGACCGCCGTCCATCGGGACCGATCCGCTCGACCGGCACTAGGCCGGGCGCGGATGCCCGAGCTCCCCGAGGTCGAGGTCGTGCGCCGCGGGCTCGAGCAGCACGCCGTCGGTCGTACGGTCGCCGACGTCGACCCCAGACATCCCCGCGCCCTGCGCCGGCACGTCGCCGGTGCGACGGACTTCGTCGACCGGTTGCGCGGTCGCCGGATCCAGGCGGCCCGCCGCCGGGGCAAGTACCTGTGGCTCCCGCTCGCTGACGGCGACGAGGCCCTGCTCGCCCACCTCGGGATGAGCGGCCAGCTCGTGGTCGTCCCGCCGGGCACGCCTGACGAGCGCCACCTGCGGGTCAAGATCGTCTTCGAGGACGGCGGACCCGAGCTGCGGTTCGTCGACCAGCGCACGTTCGGCGGGCTCGCGCTCTCGTCGGGCCACGCTCCCACGGTCCATCGGTCGGGCGGCAGCGACCTGGTCACCGGTCCGGCCGACGTCCCGCTCGAGCTCGCCCACGTCGCCGCGGACCCGTTGGAGGAGGGCTTCGACGAGGTGGCGTTCGCGGCAGCGCTACGTCGCCGACGTACGGGGGTCAAACGGGCGCTGCTGGACCAGACGCTGGTCTCGGGCATCGGCAACATCTACGCCGACGAGGGGCTGTGGCGGGCCCGCCTCCACTACGCGCGGGCCACCGAAGGGGTGAACCGCCCGGAGATCACCCGCCTGCTCGCGGCCGTCCGAGCCGTCTTCGAGGAGGCGCTCCGCGCCGGCGGCACGTCCTTCGACGCGCTGTACGTCGACGTGAACGGGCAGAGCGGCTACTTCGAGCGCTCGCTCGCGGTCTACGGCCAGGAAGGGCTGCCGTGCCCACGGTGCGGGACGCCGATCCGTCGCGAGTCGTTCATGAACCGCTCGTCCTTCTTCTGCCCGCGCTGCCAGCCCCGGCCACGCCGGGCTCGCTGGTGAGCCGTC
>JACCYY010000247.1 GCA_013696235.1 Sporichthyaceae bacterium
AGGATGAGCCGAGGACTCCCACCCCGGTCTGGATCATGCGTGGTGGTCACTGGGCGGCGGGGTCGCCGAGCCATGGTTGGCGCGATCGGGGTCAGAGTCGGCGGCGGCGCTAGGTCAGCGGCCGGTAGCGCACCGCCGCTCGTGGACTGGGTCCGGCCGCGAAGGAGAGTCCAGAGCCCCGCCCCTCGCTCGATGCGGATATGCCGCGAGCCAGTCACCCGGCGCTGCAGCCAGGACGTCTGCAACGCGCCCAGCGTGACGAACGGCCCAGACGGCGAGACCACGCTGACTGAGAACCCCTTGCCGGCCAGTGCTCGTGCCAGCCCTCGGATCGCACCCAGGTCGGACCGCCCGGCGAACAGGACCGGACTGCTGACACTCAGCTCCAGCGTCTTGCCGGAACCAGTCAGCGAACCGGTTGCGCTGCCCGAACCGGGGATGTCGACCGAGAAGTCCAGCTCGACCTCCACCGTCAGATCGCTGGCCATCGGGTCAGGCGCCGCTCTCTGTCGAGCTGGCGTTGTCCTTCGTGGTGACCTGCAAGGTTCCGTTGAGCTTCCAGGTCGCCCGTGGAGCCCCGGCACCGGTGTCGCGCGGGACTTCGACGGCCATGTCGATGAAGCGGTAGTTGATCGCTGCCTCGCGACCGGTCAGGAACGACCACATCTCACGCCCGATGTCGGTCCAGTCGACGACCTCGCTGGGGTTGGCGTTGGCGTACGCGGTGCTCTCGGTCATGGTGTCTCCTTCATGTCGGCGTCTCAGAAAGTTGAACACTTTCCTTAACAAGTTGTTTAGGTTTACTATGCCAGGGTGAACCCTGGACCGCAAGCCCCGAGCCCAACCGCTCCGTCCACCGAGGCGAGTCTGACGATCGGTGACCTTGCCGAACGGACGGGTCTGATGCCCGCCACGCTCAGGATGTGGGAGTCCAGGCACGGGTTTCCTCGACCCCATCGTCGGGACAGCGGTCACCGGCGCTACGCCGAAAGTGACGTCGGCCTCGTCATGCAGGTGATCCGGCGACGAGACGCCGGCGCTCGTCTGGAGGCGGCTGTCGCCGAGGTCGTCCTGGCCCACGCCAGCGCCCAAGAACCACCCGGCGCCCCTTCCGTGTACGCGGTCATGCGCCACTCGTACCCCCTCCTGCAGCCCCAGCGACTGCAGAAGTCCACCCTGATCGCTCTGTCGTGGGCGATCGAGGACGAGTGCTGCGTGCGTGCGGAGCGGCCGATGATCTTTGGCAGCTTCCAAGAAGAGCGGTTCTTTCGCGCTGCCCAGGAGCGCTGGACGGAGCTGGCTCGGATTGCCCGGTCAACGATGGCTTTCGCCAACTTCTGCGAAGTGCCGGTGCCGGTAGCTGGGACGACCCTCGTGCACCTTCCGGGGGACGCCCCCATGCGGCGGGAATGGGTCGTCGTTTGTGACGCGCCGGGCTACCCGGCCATGCTGACTGCCTGGGAGCTGCCCGGGCAGTCCACCGTTGCGGACCGCAAGCGACTCTTCGAGGCGATCTGGACCGTCGAGCCAGCGGCCGTACGCGCAGCCGCCCGGGCCTGTGCACAGGTGGCCCTGCACCTCGGGCACTCCGAAGCGGCGCCGCTGCTCTACGAGCTGGCCGAGAACCCCCCAGCGCCGTCGGCCGAGTTGCTGAAGGCGACCTCCTTGCTCAACCGAGTGGTGGCCTACCTCGACGTGAGCGCCGCTCGTGCCCCGCTGCGCGGTGGGCACCAAGGGTGACCTCGGTGCCCAGCCGCCGGTGATCGCGGCGAATGCTGTGCCCCGCTGGACTCCGAGGACGGTCCGGCTCGCCGGTCAGCAGATGCGGGCGGCCGGGGCGCTGGGGGTGCCGAGGAGGAACGTCGGGCGGGGGATGGTGGCGTCGGCGGTGGCCAAGGCGTGGTCGACCTCGGCGGCGACGAGCTCGAGGTCGGGCTGGTGAACAAGGGCGATCGCGGAGCCGCCGAAGCCACCGCCGGTCATCCGGGCACCGAGGGCGCCGGCCCGGCGCGCCCCGTCGACGGCCAGATCCAGCTCGCGGCTCGAGACCTCGTAGTCGTCGCGCAACGACCGGTGCGAGGCGTCGAGCAGCGGGCCGAGCTCGGCCGGGCGACCCGCAGTCAGCAGGTCGGCGGCCGCGCCGACCCGCGCGATCTCGGTGACCACGTGCCGCACCCGCCGCCGGCTCTCGTCGGCGTCTAGCCGGTCGAGCGCGTTGTCGAGGTCGACCACCTCGCGCAGGCTCGGCACGCCTAACGCGCGGGCCGCCGTCTCGCATGTACGCCGGCGGGATGCGTACGCGTTGCCGGCGTTGCGGTGCGGCGCGTTCGTGTCGATCACCAGCAACGCGAGCCCGGCGGCCGCCAGGTCGAGCGGAAGATGCCTGATCGCACCGTCCCGGCAGTCCAGGTGCAGCGCATGAGCGGATCGAGACCGTACGGATGCCGCCTGGTCCATCCCGCCGGTCGGGGCGCCGACGAAGATCGTCTCCGCCTGGACGCCAAGTCCGGCGAGCCGCGCGCGGCCGGCGTCGTCGGCGAGCAGGTCCGCACCCCCGGCGAGCGACCCGGCAGCGGCCGCGACCGCGCACACGAGTGCCGCCGAGCTCGACAACCCGGCGCCGAGCGGGACGGCACTGTCGATGGCCAGGTCGAGACCAGGCACGTCGTACCCCGCCTCGCGCAACGCCCACACCGCGCCCCGCGCGTACGCGGTCCAGCCGTCGAGCCGTCCGGGCGCGAGGTCCGTCAGCCGCCCGGTCCAACCGTGCCTCTCCTGGGCCGACACGACCTGCACCTGATCATCAGTGCGGCGTCGGGCGGCGACGACGGTCCGGTACGGCAACGCGACCAGCAAGGTCCGGCCGGCGTTGTAGTCGACGTGCTCGCCGATCAGCGTCACCCGGCCGGGCGACGCCCACACGCCGTCAGGCTCGCCGCCGAACGCTGACCGGTGCAGCGCCGCGACCGCAGAGGCGGCGTGCTGGGCGTCGGGCAGCGGCGCCCAGGTGGGACCGGTCACAGCCTGACCGCGCGCAGCCGGTCGGCGATCCGTTCAGGCGTGGTGTCGTTCACCCAGGCACCCATCCCGGACTCCGACCCGGCGAGGTGCTTGATCTTGCCCGGCGCGCGCAGCACCGAGAACACCTGCAGGTGCAGGCGTCCGAGCTCACGGCGTTCGTTCACCGGCGTGACGTACGGATATGCGTAGACCTGGCCGTGCGGGTGGTGCAGCGTCACCCCGATCTCCTCGCTCCGGTTCTCGAACACGAACACCTGCTCGACCCCGGCGAGGGCGGAGAGCTCCGCCGTCCGGTCGGCCCACGCCTCGACGACGGTACGGACCTGGCCCGGGTCGAGGTCGGCGAACGCCGCGTCGTGGTCGCTCGTGAAGCAGACCACCTCGCACCGCCCGTGTGCCGAGCGGGCGGGCCACAGACCCTCGCCGTCGATCGTGGTCGCCCCCCCGTCCGGTGGCCCGTGGAACGACGGGAACCGGTTCTCGAACACCACGACCTCGTAGTCCTCCGCCGGCACCTCGCCCGGCTCGCGCCCGAGCCGCGCCGGGCACAGCGGGCACCGGTCGGGCGCCGGCAGGTGGGTGCGGTCCATCCGGTGCTCGGCCAGCGCCACCCACTCGCCCGTCAGCAGGTCGTAGCGCATCGATCCCGACGAGGGCGCCGCACCGGGAACCCGCGAGTCGATCATGGACCGGGTCGCGCCTCCGGAGACGTACGGCTCCGACGCGTCGAAGGAGAACAGCTCGCGACCGTCGGCGAGCCGGGTCGCGGTCCGGCGTACGCGCGGCGCAGCACCGTCCGGGGTCGAGATCACGCGATCGTCTCCTGTCGGAGCGTTGCCGGGGCCGGCTACTCCCCATCTTTGACGATGGCGCGCGTCCCCGGCCATCGTGTGCGTACGTGTTCCAGACCGGGCCACCTGGAGGAGCCGTTGACCGCGGCCGGCACCGCGCGACCGCACGATGCCGACGTCGTCGTCCTGCGGTCAGCCGGCGTCGCGCTCGTGCTCGACTGCCGCGGACCGCAGGTGCCACGCGTGCTGCACTGGGGGCGCGACGTCGGCCCGCTCGACGGTTCGGCCGCGGCTGCGCTGCGGGCGGGCGCGACCCCGCCCGTACGACCTTCGGGGTTCGACCAGGCCACGTGGCTCACCCTGCTCCCGGGCGAGGCGGACGGCTGGCTCGGCGCGCCGGCGCTGACCGGGCACCGGGACGGCCGCGCGCTCGTTCCGCGGCTGTCGGTGCTCGGCATCGACGTGGATCACGGTCCGTCGGGCGGGGCGTCCGTGCTCGCCGTACGCGCGGCCGACGAGGACGCCGGCGTCGCGGTGCACAGCGAGCTGCGGCTCGAGCCGGCCGGTCTGCTCCGGGTACGGCACGAAGTGATCAACACCGGCGCGGACCGGCTCGACCTGGCGGCGGTCGCCGTGACGATGCCGGTGCCGTCGCGTGCCGCCGAGGTGCTCGACCTCACCGGGCGGTGGGGCCGGGAGTCCGCGCCCCAGCGCAACCGGCTCGACCAGGCGACCAGGCTGCGCGAGACGCGGCACGGGCGCACCGGGCACGACACCCCACTCCTCATGGTCGTCGGGACGGAGGGGTTCGGCTTCCGTCGCGGCGAGGTGTGGGCGATGCACGTCGCGTGGAGCGGGGACGCGACCTGGCGGGCCGAGCGCAGCGCCAACCCACCGGCCAACGCGTCGGCGGCGCTCATCGGTGGCGAGCTGCTCAGACCCGGCGAGGTCCGGCTCGCGCCGGCGGAGTCGTACGC
>JACCYY010000099.1 GCA_013696235.1 Sporichthyaceae bacterium
AAGAAGATCCACCGCCAGCCGGGGCCGTCGGTGAAGAAGCCGCCCAGCAGCGGACCGGCGACGCTCGAGATGCCGAAGACTGCGCCGAAGTAGCCGCCGTAACGGCCTCGCTCCCGCGGCGGGACGATGTCACCGATCACCGCGAACGCGATCGCGAACAGCCCGCCGCCACCGATGCCCTGGACGCCGCGGAACACGATGAGCTGGACGATGTCCTGAGCCACGCCGCACAGCAGCGATCCGATCAGGAAGATCGAGATGGCGATCTGGAAGACCAGCCGGCGGCCGTAGATGTCGGAGAGCTTCCCCCAGAGCGCGGTGCCGGCCGTGGCGGTGAGCAGGTAGGCGGTGACGACCCACGACAACTTGTCCAGCCCGCCGAGCTCACTCGTGATCCGTGGCAGCGCCGTGCTCACGATGCTCTGGTCCAGCGCGGCGAGCAACATGCCGGACATCAGCCCGACCATGATCACGACGATCTGGTTGTGGGGCAGGTACGTGTGCTCGTCAACCTCTGCGGGTTCGGCAACAGCTGATGGGAGCGGGGCTTCAGACGACATCAATTCGCACCCTATGCCAGACCGCCCGGGGGACACGGACCTCCCGAGCACGTCTCACCGGATGCGCAAGCCGGCGTCGGCGAGCAGTGCGCACGCGGCGCGACGCCCGGACACCATGGCGCCCTGGATCGAGCCGGTGTCCCGATGGTCGCCGCAGACGAACAGCCCGTCGGTGATCCGCACCGGCTTGCGCAGAGCGAACGGCGGCAGCATCGCCGGGAGCGCCTCGGCGATCTCGTACGACGCCAGGTGCTCCCAGTCGGACGTGCGCGCGCCGTACAGAGTGCCGAGCCGGGCACGGACCCGCCGCTCGAGGTCGGTGTCGTGGTGTGCGCCGAGGACCGACGTCGACACGAGGTGCGCCGACGAGGGCGCGTATGTGGACGCGGCTTGGGACATCACCACCGTGCTCAGGACGAGGTTCTCCTCGCCGTCGATCACGAGCATCGGCTCGGTCATCGGCGCCGCGGGTGCCGCGTGGTAGATGGTGGTGACCGATCGCATGACCGGCATCGCAGACTGCGGCACGAGAGCGGCGGCACTCCTCGGGTCACCCGCCACGACCACACCAAGACGGGCCACGATCCGCTGCCCGGCCACCGTCGTGACACCGTGCGGCGACACCCTCGCCACCGTTGTGTCGAGCTCGACCG
Organism: Sporichthyaceae bacterium; assembly: GCA_013696235.1. Lineage (GTDB taxonomy): Bacteria > Actinomycetota > Actinomycetes > JACCYY01 > JACCYY01 > JACCYY01. The sequence continues at coordinate 1,214 of JACCYY010000099.1, forward strand.
AGCCGCTCGGCAGCCCAGCGGCAAGCTGTTCGGGGATGGCGTGCATCCCGAGTGCAGGCACCGACGGCGTCCCCCGGACGAAGGACCGCCAGACGAGGTGAAAGAAGCGGCTCGACGTCGCCAGGTCGGCCTCGAGGAACACACCGGCGAGGAATCGGCGGAGCACGGTCTCGATCAGCTCCTCCCCGATGCGCCAGCGCTCGAGCGTCTGCCGCGTGCTGACATCCTCGGCCGTCAGCGCACCTACCGGCCCGATCGCGTCGCGGAGGCTCATCGCTGCCAGGGCGGCCTTGGCCCGGACCGACCCGACCGGTGCACCGAGGGTCGCCAGGAGACTGCTCGGCTCCCTTCGCGGGTCCACCAGGCGGCGCCGCCGACCGCCGCGGAAGACCGCGATACCGCGGGTGAACGGCCGGAGGTCGAGCCGCCCGTAGTCGAGCAGTCGAGGTGGCTCCGGGTAAGCGGGGTTGAATAGCTGAAACCCGCGGTCGAGCTGGAACCCGTCTTGCAGGTCGGTCCGGACCCGCCCGCCGACGGCGTCGGCGCGTTCGAGCACAAGCACGCCGACGCCGGCCCGGACAAGGTGGCGGGCTGCGGAGAGACCGGCGAGGCCCGCGCCGACGACCACGACGTCTACTCGCGTGTCAGCCACCGGGAGATCGTACGAGCCGGCTGCAGGGTCGGCGTGGACCTCACCCCGATGCCGGCAGACCGAGCTCCCGAAGCGCGCAGTCGACCGCGGCCTCGACATCCAGGGCGGCGTCGACGACGACGCCGCGCTCATCCGGCTCGAACGGTTCGAGGGTCGCCAGTTGCGAGTCGAGCAGCTCAGGTGGCATGAAGTGGTCGCGCCCCGACATCCTGGCCGCGAGCAACCCAATCGTGCCGACGAGATGCACGAACACAGTGCCTTCGGCGGCTGATCGGAGCACGTTGCGCGAGTGCCGGGTGAGCGCCGAGCAGGTCAGCACCGTGGAGAGCCCGTCCGCGTGCCGAGTCGACGTCCAGTCCGCGAGCCGCTCAAGCCACGGCCGTCGGTCGGTCTCGTCGAGCGGAAGACCGGCAGACAGCTTGGCGATGTTGGCCGGCGGATGAAAGTCGTCGCCCTCGGCCATCGGCCAGTCCAGCCGGGTCGCAAGCGCGCGGGCGACGGTGCTCTTGCCACTGCCGGACACCCCCATGACCACGACATGGCACGGGGACACGCCCCCATCGGTCCGGCCGATGTCCGGCACCGCCACCCCCAAGCGAACCCGAGTCAGACGTCCGCGGTTCCCATCGTCGGGAGGCGCGGCGATCGGTGCGCAACCGCGGTGGTGGTCGCTCAGAGTATGGCGGTCGGCGAGGCGCGGCCGGGAGGGAACCGTGAGGTTCAATCCCACTCGCTTCGCGGCCACTCACTGATCAGCGGCGCTAGCGACGAGGTCGATCACCTGACCGTCAGCGGCGACCAGGACTCGCGGGTCGTGGTCGGCGAGGCGGCGGGCGATCACGTCGAGCTCGCCATCGGTCCGGGCCGGGTCGTGGTGGAACGCGAGCAGCCTCCCGACGCCACACGTCCGAGCCAGTCCGAGCGCGTACTCGTACGTGCTGTGGCCGTAGTGCGATCGGGCCGCAAACTCGGCCGCGGT
>JACCYY010000269.1 GCA_013696235.1 Sporichthyaceae bacterium
ACGTGCGGCCGGAACCCGCTCCCATCACCTGGATGATCGCCGCGCACTCCGTGTTGCTCAGCATGTCCGAGACGGATGCTTTCTGGACGTTGAGGATCTTTCCGCGGATCGGCAGCAAGGCCTGGAATTCGGAGTTCCGGGCCAGCTTCGCCGTCCCGAGCGCGCTGTCGCCCTCGACGATAAAGAGCTCCGAGCGCTCGGTGTCCGTGCTGCGGCAGTCGGCGAGCTTCGCCGGCAGCGAGGACGTCTCAAGCGCGTTCTTGCGGCGCTGCGTCTCCTTGTGCAGGCGGGCGGACAGCCGCGCCTTCATCTCGCTCACGACCTTGTCGAGCACGGCCGCGGCCTGCTGCTTCTCGCCACGCGATGGGTTCGTCAGCCGTTGTTCGAGCTCGCGCTCGACGACCCGGCCGACGATGCCGCGGACCGCGGCGGTGCCGAGCACCTCTTTCGTCTGGCCCTCGAACTGCGGCTCGGCCAGCCGTACGGTCAGCACGGCGGTCATGCCGGCCAGGATGTCCTCCTTGTCCGGGCGATCCGGCCCGGTCTTCAGCCGGCGGGCGCTCGCCTCGACCACCTTGCGGAACGTCTTGACCAACGCCTGCTCGAACCCGCCGACATGCGTGCCGCCCTTGGGCGTTGCGATCACGTTCACGAACGTGCGGAACTCGGTCTCGTACCCGGTCCCCCACCGCAGCGCGACGTCGACGGTGCACTCTCGCTCGAGCTCGCGGGAGGAGAGCTGCCCGGTCGCGTCCAGAACTGGGACGGTCTCCTTGAACGAACCGGTGCCGTGCAGGCGCCACACGTCGGTCACCGGTGGGTCGGTCGCGAGGTGCTCGACGAACTCCGTGATGCCACCGTCGTGGCGGATGTCGTCGCTGCGCGGCTCGCCGCGGTCGTCGGCGGTGGAGAGGCGCAGGCCTGGTACGAGGAACGCCGTCTGGCGGACTCTGGTCAAGAGCTCGTCGTAGGACACGCCGGCCTCGGCCAGGAACACCTGACGGTCCGGCCAGAACCGGATCCGCGTGCCGGTCACCCCCCTTCTGGCCCGGCCGGCGACCCGGAGCTCCGAGGCGTCGGTGAACGGCTCGAACGGTGCGTCCGGTCGCGGACCGGTCCGGCTGTCGTCGAACCGACCCGGCTCGCCTTGCCGGAAGCTCATCGCGTACGTCTTGCCGCCACGATCGACCTCGACGTCGAGCCGGGCCGACAGCGCGTTCACGACCGAGGCGCCCACCCCGTGCAGGCCACCGGTCGCGGCGTAGGACCCCCCGCCGAACTTGCCGCCAGCGTGGAGCTTGGTGAACACGACCTCGACCCCGGACAGGCCGGTCTTGGGCTCGGCGTCGACCGGGATGCCACGACCGTTGTCGTGCACCTCGACCGAGCCGTCGGGATGGAGCCGCACGCTGATCTGGTCGCAGTGGTCGCCCAGCGCCTCGTCGACGGCGTTGTCGATGATCTCCCAGACGCAGTGCATGAGGCCGCGGGAGTCCGTCGAGCCGACGTACATGCCCGGGCGCTTGCGGACCGCCTCGAGCCCCTCGAGGACCGACAGGTGGCGGGCCGTGTAGTCACCGGCCGGCGCGGTGCGGCGGGTGGGTCGGGCGGTCGAGCTCGAGGTCACTGGCTCCTGCTGTGGTCGCTGGGAGCGGCTCGATCGACCGACTGGTGCCGGGTGCGTCTCCCGTCCGGCCAGGCTACCCAGCGCGGGCGGCCGGACCGGCCGGGCGCGCCGACCTGTGGACGGTGGCGGTACCGACCAATCTGGACCGGCGGGCCGACCCGAATCACGTGTGAGGCAGGACACGCCGGATCCACCGGAGCCCTCATGGTCGGACGGGAACGGATCGGGCCTGCTTTGATGTTCAGGTAGGTACCACCAACGAGGCACAACACCCAGGAAGAAGGCGACCGTGAACTCAGCTCTCGCCCCGGCCCCGCTCCGCGCGGCCGACCGGTGCGACCGGTGTGGTGCCCAGGCGTACGTACGCGCGCTGCTCCCCGACGGCGGTGAGCTCCTGTTCTGCGCCCACCACGGCCGGCTGCACGCCGAAGCGCTCAAGTCGAAGGGTGCGGCAATCCTCGATGAGTCCGACCGGCTGGTCGTGAACCCGACGGCCGCCGCGGACGAGCGGTAGCGGCGCTCAGCTCGCCTCGAACACCTCCGTCACGGTGCCGTCGAGATCGGCCTCGACCCGTCCGCTGACGTAGGCGTCGGACACGTAGACCGACATCAGCGCCCCCACGACCTCGAACCGGCGGTCGACGACGACGTAGGTCGTCTGCGGATCGGCGGCGCCGACCACCGCGGGGCTTGCCGGACCAGCCGAGCCAGCGCTTCGCGGAGGTCACGGGCGCGGGTGGTCGGGCGGTGCCCCCCGAAACGCTGGTCCGGGCTCACTGGTCTGTGGTCATCGAGCCAGCGTCCGCCGTCCGATCGGAGCCGATCGGCTGGCCAGACCGGACCACGCGACAGCCACCCCGGCAAGGGCGCCGAAGAGGTGGGACTGCCAGGACACGCCGGGCTGGTTCGGCAGCACGCCGAGCACGAGCCCGCCGTA
>JACCYY010000305.1 GCA_013696235.1 Sporichthyaceae bacterium
CCCGGGCGGGGCGGTGTACGCGCGGCAGCGCGGGACCGGGCCAGGACTGCCCGGGCCGGGTCCGCGCCGCTGTCCGGCGGGCCGGCGTTCGCTCGCGCTGCGCCCTGCTGCGATCCCGCTTCGGGCCCGGAGCCCGGCGGCTCAGCCGGGGCTACGTCACGGGCTGCGTCACGAGCTGCGTCACGGGCTGCGTCCTGCGTCGGGTCAGCCTCGCGGTCGTCACCTCGACCGGGACGCGTCTGCTTCCGGCTCATGGCACCCGGTCGACCCGCCCGAACGACACGACGAACCTGGCGCCGCTGAGCACCGACGGGACGTCCTCGGTCACCGCGGCGGTGACCAGGACCTGGTCGGCCCGTGCGGCCCGCGCCGCCAGCTGGGCCCGGCGCTCGGTGTCGAGCTCGGCAAAGACGTCGTCCAGGACCAGCACCGGCTCGGTCCCGTCGCCGGCGAGCAGGTCGTGCGCGGCCAGTCGTAGCGCGAGCGCGTACGACCAGGACTCGCCGTGGCTCGCGTACCCCTTCGCCGGGAGCCCGCCGAGCTCGAGCACGAGCTCGTCCCGGTGCGGGCCGACCAGCGAGACTCCCCGCTCGAGCTCCGACCGGCGCAGCCGGGTCATCGCCTCGCGCAGGCCCAGCGCCAGGGCCTCGGCATCGCTCGGCCCACCCTCGAGCGCGGTGATGCCGTCCGATGTCTCGCCCTGCGTGGCCTCCACGGACGACCGGTACGCCAGCGTCACCGGACCGGACTCCGGCGCCAGCTCGGCGTAGGCCTTGGCGACGAGCGGGGCGAGGTCAGCCACGAGGTCCAGCCGCGCGGCCAGGAGCAGGCTCCCGGCCTCGGCGAGGTGGGCATCCCAGACGTCGAGGGTCGGCGGCGCCTGGCCCTGCGCCGCCCGGGAGCGGATCGCGGCGCCGGCGGATCGCAGCAGCGCGTTGCGCTGCTTGAGCACGCGGTCGTAGTCCTGCCGGACACCGGCCATCCGCGGCGCCCGGGCGACCAGGAGCTCGTCGAGGAAGCGGCGCCGCTCGCCGGGGTCGCCCTTCACCAGCGCAAGGTCCTCCGGTGCGAACACGACAGCGGTGAGCACGCCCAGCGCGTCCCGGGCGCGTGGGAGCGGTGAGCGGTTCAGCCGGGCCCGGTTCGAGCGTCCGGGCACGATCTCGAGCTCCACGAGCGTGCTGCGTTCGTCTCGTACGACGCGCGCGCGAACCACCGCCCGATCGGTGCCGGACCGGACCAGTGGGGCGTCGCTGGCCACCCGGTGGCTCGCGTGGTTCGCGACGTAGCCCACCGCCTCGACCAGGTTCGTCTTGCCCTGGCCGTTCGGCCCGACGAACACCGAGACACCCGGCTCGAGGGCGACCGCGACCTGCTCGTACGAGCGGAAGTCGCTCAGCTCGAGGTCACGCAGTTCCATCGGCGCCCACGGCCACGACGGTACGCGGCCGGGGGGACGCCCGGCAGGGGCTCAGATCGGTCGAACGGTCGTCCGCAGATTCGTTGTGCGCCGAGGGGCTACTCGGGAACGGCCGGAAGGTCGCGCATGGCCTCTTCAGGGTGCGGCATCCCAGCGGCCGCGGCTTCCTGGACCGCATGCCCGCCGAACTGGTGGCGCATCGCGGCGACCGCCTTCATGGTGGGCGAGTCGTCCTGGCGGCTGGAGAACCGCGCGAACAGCGAGGCAGCGATCGCCGGCATCGGCACCGCGTGGTCGATCGCGGCCTGGACGGTCCACCTGCCCTCGCCGGAGTCGTCGGCGTACCCGCGGATCCTGGTCAGGCCGGGGTCCTCGTCCAGGGCGTCAACCAGCAGGTCGAGCAGCCAGGACCGGATCACCGTGCCCGAGCGCCAGGAGCGGAGCACCGCAGGCACGTCCTCGACCAGATCGACCTTCTCGAGGAGCTCCCAGCCCTCGGCGTAGGCCTGCATGAGCGCGTACTCGATCCCGTTGTGCACCATCTTGGCGAAGTGGCCGGCACCGACCGGACCGGCGTGCGCGAACCCGTTCTCGCCCTCCGGCTTGAGCGCGTCGAAGATCGGCTGGGTCCGTGCCACGTCCTCGTCGGAGCCGCCGACCATCAGGCCGTACCCGAGGTCCCGGCCCCACACACCGCCGGACACGCCGCAGTCGAGAAAGTTGATCTTGCGCTCGGCCAGCGCCGCCGCGTGCGCCTGGTCGTCGGTCCAGCGGGAGTTCCCACCGTCGATGACGGTGTCCCCGGGCTCCAGCGTGGCGCCGAGCTCAGTGATCACGGCGTCTGTGATCGGCCCCGCCGGCACCATGACCCATACGACTCGGGGGGCCTCGAGCGCTTCGAGGAGACCAGGCAGGTCGGGGGTGTCACTGATCTCCGGGTTGGTGTCGTACCCGATGACGTCGTGCCCGGCCGTGCGCAGGCGGTCGCGCATGTTGCCGCCCATCTTGCCCAGGCCGACGAGTCCGATCTGCACAGCTGTTCCCTTCTCCACCTGGTCGCTCCGGAGCCGACGCGAGTGGCGCGGCACGACTGACCGGTGGGATCAGCCGGAGAGCCGGATCGGCATCAGGAGGTACCGGTATGCGGCGTCCGGCTCGGCATCCATGCTCGCCGCACCGGTGATCGCGGCCGGTTTGGTCGCCTGCGTGAAGCTCATCACCACGACCGGCGTACCCATCGAGTTGAGGCCGTCGAGCAGGTAGCCCGGGTTGAACGCGATGCTGATCGGCTCGCCGTGGGTCTGCGCGTCGATGGCCTCGGACGCCTGGGCCTCGTCGCTCGCCCCGGCCTCGAGCACCAGCGTGCCGTCGTCGAAGCTCAGGCGGACCGGCGTGTTCCGCTCGGCGACCAGCGCGACCCGCTTCAGCGACTCGATGAATGCCGCCGTGTCCACGCGGGCGTGGATCGGCGCGTCGGTCGGGAACAGTGACCGCACCTTGGGGAACTGCCCGTCGAGCAGTCTGGTCGTCGTCCGGCGCGCACCTGGCTCGCCGGCGGCGCTTCCGCCACCCTCGAAGCCGAGCAGGCCCTCGCCCGTACCCCCGCTGGCGAGCGCGACCGCCACTTCCGCCCCGGACGTGAGCGACTTCGCGGCGTCGGCGAGCGTACGGGCGGAGACCAGCGACGTGGTCGACATCGACGCCGACTCCGGGACCCAGGTCAGCTCGCGGACGGCGGCCCGATATCGGTCGGTCGTGAGCAGGGTGATCGTCGATCCCTCGATCTCCATGAGCACACCGGTGAGCACCGGGAGGGTGTCGTCGCGACCGGCCGCGATGACGACCTGGCTCACCGCGCTGGCGAACACATCGCTGCGAACGCGGCCCGAGAGTGTCGGCAGCTTGGGCAGGCGCGGGTAGTCCTCGACCGGCATCGTGAGCAGGGTGAACCGCGCGCTGCCGCAGGTGAGCACCACCTTCGACCCGTCGCTCTCCACGTCGACCGGGCGGTTCGGCAGGCTGCGGGCGATCTCAGCGAGCAGCCGACCGGACACCAGCGCGCGGCCGGCGTCGCGGACGTCGGCGTTCACCTCGACCCGTGAGCTCACCTCGTAGTCGAACGCCGAGATGGTGACCCCGTCGGCGGTGCTGGCGTTGCCCTCGCCGACATCGAGCACGAGACCGGCGAGCACCGGCATCGACGGCCGTGTGGGCAACCCACGGGCGGCCCACGACACTGCGTCGGCCAGCACGTCCCGATCGATCCGGAACTTCACCGGTCACTCCTCTTCCGACCTGTGGCGCCCACCCGGTGGCACCGGGTTCCCGCCGCCTGCTCGCTCGTGTCCTGCCGTTCAGACGCGCCGCCGGGCGATGTCCCGACCGGCGGCAGTGGCGCACAGCCTTGCATGCGCCGCACCGGTGACCGACGACACCTCATCTGTCGGGGATGCTCGGTCGACGGGGTCGACGGGGTCGGCCGGGTTGGCCGATCTGCACAGGTCGGGGCCTCGGAGAGGTGCTCGTACAATTTCAGTATCTGTCTCTCGTCATGTTCGTAGCACCTGTGGATGTTGTGGGTAACCGGCATCGCCGCTGCTCGGAGCGCATCGCGGCCTGTGGGCGCGCTGTGCACGTCGGTCCCGGTCGTCCACCGTCCTGGCATGCGGTTCCCGAGCTGCGCTCGCTCTGCACCAGACGTCCACAGCGACCGTCCACAGATCCACAGGGTTGTCCCCAGGTCATGATCGAGCGACGACCGCCCGGCAACCCGGAAGTGGTGACTGACCGAGATCGGGCTCTCACACCGCGTCACGAAAGGCGGGCTTGCTGCTTGATCCGGTTCGTCAGCTCGCTGACCTGGTTGAAGATCGCGCGCCGCTCAGCCATGAGCGAGCGGATCTTGCGCTCGGCGTGCATGACCGTGGTGTGATCACGACCACCGAACTGCTGGCCGATCTTGGGCAGCGACAAGTCGGTGAGCTCGCGGCAGAGATACATCGAGATCTGGCGGGCCGTGACGAGAACCCGGCTGCGACTGGTCCCACAGAGATCATCGATCGTCACGTCGAAGTACTGCGCGGTCTGGGCCATGATCAACGACGCGGTGACCTCGGGGATCCCGGACTCGGTGATCAGGTCCTTGAGGACGAGCTCGGCCAGGCCGAGATCCA
>JACCYY010000314.1 GCA_013696235.1 Sporichthyaceae bacterium
ACGCGGCTCGAGGTGATCGGCTTCGACGACACCCCGGTCGCGGCGGCGCTCGGCCTGTCGAGCGTCGCCCAGCCGGTGGACGCGGCGGCCGGGCACGTGCTCGCCCTGCTGGTCCACCAGATCGACCAGACCGTCGCAACCCGCTCTGCGCCCCCCGATCCGCACCGCCTGCTCGCGCCCCACCTCGTCCTGCGCCACCCCACCTTCGCCACCGAACGCTGACCGCGGTCATCGACTGACCGCTCTGCCCGCCCGACCCGGCTTCGATGCCAGGCCCTCACCCAAGGAGCACCGATGCACCAGCCCCTCACCCGTACGCGACAGCTGACCATGTTCGGGATCGCGACGGCGGCCGCCGTCGCGCTGTCGGCCTGCGGTGGCGGCAGCAGCTTCGACGAGGAGCCCGGCGCCAGCGGCGACCCGAGCGAGGACGCCGGCGGCACCGCGGCGCTCGACATCCTGATCGCCTCCAGCGGTGACGCCGAGACCGCGGCGGTGACCGAGGCAGCCGACGCCTGGGCCGCCGAGACCGGGAACACGGTCGAGATCGTGGTCGCCCAGGACATCGCGCAGCAGCTGTCGCAGGGCTTCGCCGGCGGCAACCCGCCGGACGTGTTCTACCTCGACGCGGCGCGCTTCGCCGACTACGCCGCAAACGGCTCGCTGGAGCCGTACGCGGACCAGATCGAGGACTTCGAGGACTTCTACGAGCCGCTGCGCCAGACGTTCACGTTCGAGGAGACCGCCTACTGCGTCCCCAAGGACTTCTCCACGCTCGCGCTGGAGATCCGGACCGACTCGTGGGAGGCGGCCGGCCTGACCGACGCCGACATCCCGACCAACTGGGACGAGCTCGCCGACGTGGCGCAGACGCTCACCACAGGTGAGCAGACCGGTCTCGTGATCGGTGACACCCGCGACCGCATCGGGGCATTCATGGTGCAGGCCGGCGGGTGGGTCATCGGCGACGACGGGACGACGGTCACCGCCGACTCGCCCGAGAACGCCGAGGCGCTTGCGTACCTCAAGGGTCTGCTGGAGGCCGGGTCGCTCAAGTACCCGTCGCAGGTGGACTCCGGATGGGGTGGCGAGGCATTCGGTACGGGCAAGGCGGCGATGACGATCGAGGGCAACTGGATCAGGGGCGCGATGACCAACGACTACCCCGACGTCGACTACATGGCGGTCGAGCTCCCCGAGGGCCCAGCCGGCAAGGGCACGCTGCAGTTCACCCAGTGCTGGGGCATCGCAGCCGACAGCGACGCGACCGAGCAGGCCATCTCGCTGGTGCAGTACCTCACCGAGGTCGACCAGCAGCTTGCCGCGGCGGAGGCGTTCGGCGTCATGCCGTCCCGCGAGTCCGCCAGCGCTGGCTACCTGGAGCAGTTCCCCGACGACTCGGCGTTCGTCGCCGGTGGCGAGTACGGCCAGGGCCCGGTGAACGCACCAGGCATGGAGAGCGTCCTGCTGGACTTCGACACCGGGCTGCAGCAGCTGGCGTCCGGTGACCCGGCGCAGATCCTCGGCACGCTGCAGTCGAACGCCGAAGCGGTGATCGGCCAGTGACCAGGGCGGGCACCGCTCCCGCTGGACCCGACGAGCCAAGACCCTGATGACCACCGCCACCGCCGATCCGGCGACCACGACCACCTCCGCCGGGCCGAGCCGCAGACGCCGGCCCGGCGGGGGGATACACGGTCAGCAGAACCGCTCCGGCTGGACGTTCTTCGCACCCGTGCTGGTGATCTTGGGTCTGTTCCTGGTCGGGCCGATCCTGCTGGCGCTCTGGGTGAGCCTCAGCGACTGGAGCGGGCAGGGCAGCCCGCTGAGCAGCGACGTCGGCTTCGTCGGCTTGGACAACTACACCCAGCTGTTCGGCGACTCGGGACTGATCCGCCGCGACTTCATGACGAGCCTGCGCAACAACTTCTACTACGTGCTGCTCGTGGTCCCGGCGCAGACCGTCCTCGCGCTCGCGCTGGCGCTGATCCTCAACCAGAAGCTCAGGGCCCGCGGGTTCTTCCGTTCTGCGTTCTACTTCCCGTCGGTCACGAGCTCGGTGGCGATCAGCCTGGTCTTCATCTTCCTGTTCACCGGCAGCGGCGCCGTGAACGGTGTCTTGGGGTTCTTCGGGATCGACGGGCCGGTCTGGTTCTCCGAGCCTCGAGGCGTGATCCACCTGCTCGGCGGGACGATCGGGATCTGGGACCCCGCCGCACCGCCGGCCGGACTCACCGGGAGCTCGTTCCTCGGGCTGAGCTGGTGGGAATGGCTCTCCGGTCCGAGCGTGGCGATGATGGCGATCATCGCGCTCGTGATCTGGACCACGGCAGGCACGTTCATGCTCATGTTCCTGGCCGCGCTGCAGGGCGTCTCGACCGAGGTGACCGAGGCGGCGGAGATCGACGGCGCGACCAGGTGGCAGAAGAACCGCTACGTCGTGCTGCCGATGCTGAAGCCGACGTTCTTCCTGGTGATCACACTCGGCCTGATCGGGACGTGGCAGGTCTTCGACCAGATCTACATCATGAGCCAGGGTGGCCCGGCCAAGACGACGTTGACTCCTGCCTATCTCTCGTACCAGTACGCGTTCCAGAACCAGGACTGGGGCATCGCGGCCGCGATGGCGTTCGTGCTCTTCGCGATCATCTTGATCTTCACTGGCGTGCAGCGCTTCATCATGCGCGACAAGGACCTGATCGCGGAGAAGCGGATCACCAGGCGCACCGCCAAGGCTCGCGCCGACCGCGACGGCGACGATCCCTACGTGGACCAGGAGAGCATCGGGATCTACCAGGCGACGACCCGCTCCAGCGGTGGCACCGGGGGGATGACGTGAGCGCGACGACCGAAGCGCCCCCGGCCACGCGCCGGGAACCGCAGCACCGCCCGGGCGATCGCCGGACGTCACGGTTCAGCCCGGGCCGGCTCGGGCTCTACGCAGCGTTGCTCTTCTTCGCGATCATCTACCTCTACCCGTTCCTCATCCAGCTGGTCACCAGCGTCAAGACCAACGCGGACGCGACCGACAACCCGCTGGGTCTGGTTCCGGACCCGTTCAACTTCGCCGCGTTCGACCGTCTGAGCTCGACCGACTTCCCGCTGTGGTTCGTCAACTCCACCTGGGTCGCCGTCAGCGTCACGCTCGGGCGGGTGTTCTTCGACTCCCTGGCCGGGTACGCGCTCGCGCGGATCAAGTTCAAGGGTCGCTCGGCGGTGTTCACCGCGATCATCGCGGTGATGGCGGTGCCCGGAATCGTGCTGCTGATCCCGAAGTTCCTCGTGCTCAACCAGATCGGGATGTACGACTCCCCGTCGGCGCTGGTGGTGCCGTTGCTGGC
>JACCYY010000322.1 GCA_013696235.1 Sporichthyaceae bacterium
GACGGCGAGGACCGCCGCGGCAGCCCGCAACGCGGCCAGGTGGGCGGCGACGTACCGCTCGGACGCGCTGGTGGCCATCGCCGCCTCGACCAGTCCGTTGCGGGCCCGGACGAGCTGACGCGACGCCTGCTGGATCAGCCCAGGCGCCGGGGCTGGCGTGCTCGGAACCGTCCGTCGCGCCGTTCGCACCGCCATGGCCACCTCCGGCTGTGGTGAGGCGGTGCCCGCCGAGGCGGGGTCGAGTCGCCTCGACGAGCACCGATCTCGAACCGGGGGGTCGACCCGGTCCATCGAACACATGTTCGATTCACTGCACTGTACCCGACCCCTCCGACAGGTCAAGGGATCGCCGACCGGATCGGACTGCCGGAGCGACGGCACCGAGGTGTGTGCCCCCCGCCCGCGCGTCGACCCGCCAACGCAATAGGGTCGACCGTCGTGGCGCGCGTCGTCGTGGTGGGCGGCGCCGGTGCCGAAGCTCTTGAGCGGCTCGGCGGTCTCGCCGCAGTGGCCCGGCTCGCCCGGCAGCGCCACGAGGTCATCTGGGTGGAGCCGAACACGCCCGACCCGGAGACTCCCCGCATGCGCGCGGATCCCGCGTCGTTCACCCTTCCGGCGGTATACCGAGACCTCTTCGCCAAGACCGGCCGCCCGCTCGGGTCCGTGGTCGATCTCGTTCCGGTCGATCCGGCCCGTCGGTTCGTGCTCGCGGACGGCTCCGTCCTCGATCTGCCGACCGGCAACCGCGCGGCGACACTCGACGCGTTCGGACGCGCACTCGGCTCGGCCTCGGCCTACGCATGGGACGCCATGATCACCGAGGCCGGCGGGATGTGGGACGGCCTGCGGCGAACCCTCACCGGCCACCCTGACGCTGCGGAGTCGAGCCGGTCGCGACCACCGAGCTGGAAGGGCCGGCGGGGGTCGCTGCGCGCCTTCGCCCGCGCCCGGCTGCCCGACCCTCGGGCGCGCGCGATCCTGGAGTGGTACACCAGCGCGGCTGGGGCCGACCCGGTCCTGGCCCCGGCCGCCCTCGCCGTCCTGGCCTACACGGAGCACGCGTTCGGCTCGTGGCAGGTAGCCGGCGGCCTGCCCGCCCTGGTCGACGCGATCGCCGACCGCGCCGTGCTCCGGGGTGCCAGTTGCCATCCCGGCACGATCACAGACATCCGCACCGAGGGTGGCCGGGTGGTGGCAGTCACGCTCGCGGACGGCACGACGATCGCCACCGACCTCGTGGTCGACGCGACCGGCAGCGGCATCTCGACGCCGGCCCGGCACTCGGGCCGGACCGAGCAGCAGGAGCAGGAGATCGTCGCCTGGCTCCGGTCGGACGGGGACGCCGCCGAGCTGCCCGTCGAGATCGTCGAGCTGGACGCCTCAGGTCGTGCCGCGGTTGTCGTCCGCCGACCGGACCTTACGGGGGACCCAGGCGGGCTCACGGTGTCCTGGCCGAAGCCCGCGGGTGTACGGCCGGCGGACCTGCCCGGTCTTGTGCATCAAGGGCTGGCCGATCTGGTGAGGCTCGACGTCGGACTCAACGCGTCGCTCGTGGCCGTGCGCACCCTCGCGACCAGGTCTGCCGCGACCCTGGCGTCCCGGACGGTGGCGGGCGGTCGAGCTCTGCCGAGGAGTCCTCGTCACCGGCGTGACCTGGCGCCCTGGCTCGTCGCCGACCCAGTCGTTCTGGCGCCCGGCTGGTTCCGCGTGGGGACGGCGGCGCGGGGTTCCGCATCGATCCCGTACCTCGGACTCTCGGCCGCTCGGGTCGCGCACGAGTGCGGCACAGTCCCCCGGGCGGCGGTGCGTGATCGAGACCGGCGCACGGCTGATCGTCCCCAGTGGCCGAGCTGAGCGATCGGGCGGTCTGCGCCAGTGACGGCCACAGGCGGTGCCGACCTGGCGGCTAGAGTGCATGTCCGGCGCTCAGCGACGACTCGATGTTCCAGGTGGATGACGTGCGGAAGGTCCGGCTCGAACGCGTGACCTCGAATCGATTTGGCCGTCGGCGCGGCGGCCGGCACGCGATATACATGCACATCGGGGCACCGAAGACCGGGACCACGTTCCTGCAGCGAGTGCTTTGGCGGAACCGGGACCGGCTCCGTCAGGCTGGCGTGTGCTATCCCGGCGAGACCTTCGGCGCGCACGTCCACGCCGCCTTCGACCTGCGAGCGGCCGGGTTCCACGGTCACCGGGACCCCGCCGTCGAGGGCGGCTGGGCCCGGCTGGTCGAGGCGTGCCGCGAGTGGGACGGGCCGTCGATCATCTCGCAGGAGCTCTTCAGCCCCGCAAGTCCCGAGCAGGTCGACACCGCGA
>JACCYY010000329.1 GCA_013696235.1 Sporichthyaceae bacterium
GTCCCGCACCGACCTGGTGCGGTCGTCGCTGCCCGCGCCCACCCCGGTCCAGCGGTCACAGGTGGACACCACGGTCCGGCGCTTCGGCGACGCGGCCGCGGCCGGGCTCCCGCGCCGGTGGGCCGACGCAGTGAGGCAGGCGACGTGGTCGCGGTCGGCGGACCTGCCCGACGGGGTCGACGCGGCGATCACCCGCACCGATCTCGGGGCGTCGATGCACCGGACCTGGTGGCGCGTGCTCGCGGCGGTGCAGTGGGTGCTGCTGGCCGCGCTCCTCGCCGGGCTGCTCTGGCTCGGGTTGCTCGCGGTGGGCACGTACGTACGCCTGCCGGAGGTGCCCACCCCGGAGGTCGTCGGGGTGGCGCTGCCCGTCCTGCTCGTCGGTGGCGGGGCGCTCCTCGGCGTCCTCGTCGCCATGCTCGCCCGCCCGGCCCGGGCGCTGGGGGCACGCCGCGTCGAGACCCGGTCGGCCGCGCGCCTGCGAGCTGCGGTGGGCGACGTCGCCGACGAGCTCGTGGTCGCTCCGGTGACCGCCGAGCTCCAGAGGTTGCGCGACGCCCGCGGAGCCATCGCCGCCGCGGCGAAGTCCCGCTGATCCCGAGAACGGGATCGAGGGCAAGCCGTCCACAGGCCGGCGGGCCGCGGGGTTGTCCACAACCGGGTGGCCGCACCAGCGCCACGACCAGGTCGCGCCCCAGAGTGGCAGGACCGGATGGCAGCGACGACGTGGGAGTACGGATGAACGAGATCATGATCACCGTGATCGGCAACGTCTGCTCGGAGGTGCGATACGTCACCACGGATGGTGGCGTGCCGGTGGCGAGCTTCCGGGTGGCGTCGACGCCACGTCGGTTCCGCGCCGGCTCGAGCGGTGGCTGGAGCGACGGCGTCACGACCTATGCCAGCGTGACCTGCTGGCGGGCGATGGCTGACCATGTGGCCAGCAGCATCTCGATGGGCCAGCCGGTGATCGTGCACGGCCGGATGACGCAGCGGACCTGGGAGAAGGACACCCGCAGCGGTCAGACGCTCGAGATCGAGGCGTACGGCGTCGGGCACGACCTCAAGTGGGGGACCAGCGCGTTCCACAAGACCACCCGCAAGGAGCCCGAGCCGGCCGACGGCGAGTCGGTGGCGATCGATCTCGCGACGTCGTTCGAGCGCGACGCGGTGCCCGACGCGGACGAGGTGGCGGCGTAGCCGAGCGCGGCTTGCGGCAGAATGGAGCGCCCAGCCCGTTCGGCCGGGACTCCCGCTGGCCGGAACGGCCGAAGCTTCACGAAGGGTGCTCGGTGCCCGAGTTCATCTACAGCATGCGCCACGTGCGAAAGTCCCACGGCGAAAAGCTCATCCTCGACGACGTATCGCTGTCGTTCTACCCCGGCGCCAAGATCGGGGTCGTCGGCCCCAACGGCGCGGGCAAGTCCACCGTGCTCAACATCATGGCGGGCCTCGACCACGCCTCCAACGGCGATGCGACGCTGACCCCCGGGTACACGGTGGGCATCCTCCTGCAGGAACCGCCGCTCAACGAGGACAAGACGGTGCTCGGCAACGTCGAGGAGGGCGTGGCCGACACGTTGGCGGTGCTCGCCCGCTTCAACGAGATCGCCGAGCTGATGGCGACCGACTACAGCGACGCGCTTCTCGCCGAGATGGGCACCCTGCAGGAGCAGCTCGACCACCGGGGCGCCTGGGACCTCGACAGCCAGCTCGAGCAAGCGATGGATGCGCTGCGCTGCCCACCGCCCGACACCGACGTCAAGATCCTCTCGGGTGGGGAGCGGCGCCGGGTGGCGCTGTGCAAGCTGCTGCTCCAGCAGCCCGACCTGCTGCTCCTCGACGAGCCGACGAACCACCTCGACGCGGAGAGCGTCCAGTGGCTCGAGCAGCATCTCTCGGCCTACCCGGGCGCGGTGCTCGCGGTGACCCACGACAGGTACTTCCTCGACAACGTCGCGCAGTGGATCCTCGAGATCGACCGTGGTCGGCTGTACCCGTACGAGGGGAACTACTCGACGTATCTCGAGACCAAGCGGTCCCGGCTCAAGGTCGAGGGGCAGAAGGACGCGAAGCGCAAGCGGATCCTCGACCAAGAGCTCGAGTGGGTCCGCTCGAACCCCAAGGCCCGCCAGGCCAAGAGCAAGGCGAGGCTCCAGCGGTACGAGGAGCTCGCGGCCGAGGCCGAGCGGGCCAGCAAGCTCGACTTCGAGGAGATCCAGATCCCACCAGGTCCGCGCCTCGGCACGGTCGTGGTCGAGGTCGAGGACCTCGAGAAGGGCTTTGAGGGACGGGTCCTGATCGACGACCTCTCGTTCACGCTGCCGCGTGGTGGCATCGTCGGGATCATCGGGCCAAACGGCGTCGGCAAGACGACGTTGTTCAAGATGATCATCGGTGACGAGCAGCCCGACGCGGGCAAGGTCCGGGTGGGCGAGACGGTCGCGCTGTCCTACGTCGACCAGAGCCGCATGGGGCTGGACCCGAAGAAGTCGGTGTGGGAGCTCGTCTCCGACGGTCTCGACTACATCAAGGTCGGATCGACGGAGATGCCGAGCCGCGCGTACGTCGGGACGTTCGGCTTCAAGGGTCCTGATCAGCAGAAACCGGCCGGCGTGCTCTCAGGTGGTGAGCGCAACCGGCTCAACCTCGCGCTGACGCTCAAGCAGGGCGGGAACACGCTCCTGCTGGACGAGCCGACGAACGACCTCGACGTCGAGACGCTGCAGTCGCTGGAGAGCGCGCTGCTCGAGTTCCCGGGCTGCGCGGTGGTGGTGAGTCACGACCGGTGGTTCCTCGACCGGACGGCGACGCACATCCTCGCGTGGGAGGGCGATGTCGAGAACCCGGCCAGGTGGTTCTGGTACGAGGGCAACTATGCCGACTACGAGGCGAACAAGCTCGACCGGCTCGGCGCCGAGGCGGCCCGCCCGCACCGCGTCACCCACCGCCGGCTCACCCGCGACTGAGGCCGGGATGACCAGACACGTCTACCTCTGCCCGCTCCGCTGGTCGGACATGGACGCCTACGGGCATGTGAACAACGTGCAGTTCCTGCGCCTGCTCGAGGAGGCCCGCGTCGCCATGCTGTTCGTCGAGCCGAAGACCGCCGACGTCATGACCCTCGACGGCCAGCTGGTCGTTGTGCGGCACGAGATCGACTACACCGCGCCGCTGGTCTACCGGCCCGAGCCGATCGCGATCGAGACCTGGGTCACCCGCATCGGCGGCGCGTCGTTCACCGTCGCGTACGAGGTGAAGGACGGCGAGCAGGTGTACGCGCGGGCGCGCACCGTGCTCGCCGCGATCGACAAGGAGACCGGCCGCGCGCGCCGGTTGGCCGCCGACGAGCGGTCGTGGATCGACGCCTACCACGAGCCCGAGATCAGCGCCTGACCCACCAGACGGTGGTCGTCGGCGGGAGCCGCACGACGGCGGTCGAGCCCTCGACTGGGGCACCGCTCGAGATCAGCGGTCGTCCCTCGACGGTGACGCGTCTTGGGCGCGCGGTGAAGTTCGTCGTGCAGACGAGCCGACCTCGCCCGAACGCGAGCGTGCCCGGCGGCGACGGCAGCCACTCCAGCGGCTCGTCGAGACCGGCCAGGTGCTCGTGGCGCAGCGCCAACGCCGCCCGGTAGTACTCCAGCGTCGAGCCGGCCAGTCCGGTCTGGGCCGCGACCGTGAGCGGTGCCCAGTCGTCCGGCTGGGGCAGCCAGGTGGCGGCGGAGCCCGGCCCGAAGCCGTACGGCGCCGCCGACCCCGACCACGGGATCGGCACGCGGCTCCCGTCGCGGCCGGCGTCCGTGGAGCCCGATCGAGCCCAGGTCGGGTCCTGCCGGTGCTCCGGCGCGACGTCCACCTGGGGCAGGCCGAGCTCCTCGCCCTGGTAGAGGTAGCCGCTGCCGGGCAGCGCCAGCATGAGCAGCGTCGCCGCCCTGGCCCGAGCCAGCCCGACCTCGCCCCCGCCGTAGCGCGACACGTGCCGCGGCTGGTCGTGGCTGGAGAGCACCCACGTCGGCGCGGCGCCGATCATCGAGGTCGTGGTGAGACCGTCCTCGATGACCCGGCGGAACGCCGCCGCGGACCAGTCCGCCACCTGGAAGTGGAAGTTGAACGCCTGGTGCAGCTCGTCCGGCCGGGTGTAGCGCGCGCGCAGCTCGGCGTCGTCTGACCACGCCTCGGCGACAGCCATCCGATCGCCGGCGTACGAGTCGAGCACGCGCCGCCACCTGCGGTAGACGTCGTGCACCGCCGGCTGGTCGGTGAACGGCAATGGCGTGCCGCGGCGCGTGTCGGGCAACCCCTCGGCCTTGGCAAGACCGTTCGCGACGTCCACCCGGAAGCCGTCCACGCCGCGGTCGAGCCAGAACCGCAGCACCGACTCGAACTCGTCGCCGACCTCGGGGTTGGTCCAGTCGAGGTCGGGCTGGCCCGCGTCGAAGAGGTGGAGGTACCACTCGCCGTCGGGGACCCGCGTCCAGGCGGGTCCACCGAAGTGCGACGTCCAGTTGTTCGGCGGTCGGTCGCCGGACCGCCCCCGCCCCGGGCGGAAGTAGTAGCGCGCGCGTTCCCGGCTGCCGGGCCGGGCGACCAGTGCCAACCGGAACCACGCGTGCTGCGACGACGTGTGGTTCGGGACGATGTCGATGATCATCCGCAGCCCGAGCTCGTGGGCATGGCGGAGGAGCTCGTCGAAGTCGGTCAGCGTGCCGAACAGCGGCTCGACGCCACGGTAGTCAGCCACGTCGTAGCCGTGATCAGCCTGCGGTGACGGGTAGAACGGCGTCAACCAGATCGCATCGACGCCGAGGTCGGCGAGGTGGCGCAGCCGTTCGCGGATGCCCGGCAGATCGCCGACGCCGTCCCCGTCGCAGTCGGCAAAGCTGCGGACGTAGATCTCGTAGACGACGGCGTCGCGCCACCACGGCGCACGGGCCATGGTCGGTTCCTTCCGATCCGAACGAACGGTCAGGACAGCGCCGGGTTGTGCTCATGTGGCACCCGCTCGGCCGAAGGCGGTGGACCGGGGGGAGTGCCGTCGCCGAACGGTCGACCGCCGAGGGACTCCCGACCGTGCGGCGACGCCCAGCCGGACGGGTCGGGTCCCGACGGCACGATGCCGGTCGGGTTGATGTCGCGGTGCACCTCGTAGTAGTGCCGCTTGATGTGCAAGAAGTCCGTGGTGTCCCCGAAGCCGGGCGTCTGGAACAGGTCGCGCGCGTAGGCCCACAGCACCGGCATCTCGGACAGCTTGTGCCGGTTGCACTTGAAGTGGCCGTGGTAGACCGCATCGAAGCGGGCCAGCGTGGTGAACAGGCGCACGTCGGCCTCGGTGATCGTCTCGCCGACGAGGAAGCGCTGGCCCTCGAGCCGCTCCGACAGCTCGTCGAGGCGCGCGAAGAGCCGGTGGTATGCCTCCTCGTACGACGCCTGCGTACCGGCGAACCCGGCCTCGTAGACACCGTTGTTCACGTCGCGGTAGACGAGCTCCATGATCTCGTCGATCTCGTCCCGCAGGTTCTCGGGGTACAAATCTGGTGCGCCGTCGCGGTGAAGGTCCCGCCACTCGGTCGACAGGTCGAGCGTGATCTGTTTGAAATCGTTGGTGATCACTGCACCGGTCGGGATGTCGACGACCGCTGGCACCGTGATGCCCTGCTCGTAGCCCGGGACCGCCTTCTCGTACGCGTCCTTCAACCGCTCGATGCCGAGCACGGGGTCGACGCCGCCGGGATCGAGGTCGAAAGTCCAGCTGCTTGCGTCGTGGGTCGGGCCTGCGACGCCCATCGACAAGACCGTCTCGAGCCCGAGCAACCGGCGCGCGATGATCGCCCGGTTGGCCCACGGGCAGGCTCGGGCCACGACCAGGCGATACCGCCCGGGCTCGACCGGCCAGCCGTCCGCTCCGTCGGTGGTGATCCGAGCGGAGAGGTAGCGCGTGTCCCGCTCGAAGCTCTCCTCGACGTAGGTCCCTTTGGATGCGCCCTGCGTACTCACGACGTCGACCCTACGGCCGCACCGCACGGCGGGTCGGCCCGCCCTGGGCACCCTCGAGCAGTTCGGTCCAGAACCTCACCCACACCTCCTCGTGCAGGATCCCGGCGCGCAGGGTGAGCCACGGTCCGCGCGGCTCGGCGCCGGTGTCCTCTCGCTGCCTCGCCTCGTACGCGACGAGCTGGTCGCGATGCGCGGCCAGCTGCGCGCCGGCCAGGGTACCCAGGTCGGCGCCGAAGTGAAGCTTGAGCAGAGCCGGGTCGCGCAGCTCGGGCAGGGCCGCGAGCGGTTCGCGCTGCCAGGCGGCCAGGGCCGTCCGGCCGCGTCGCGTGAGGCGGTAGAGCGTTCGGGCGCGGCCACCGGCCGTGGTGTCGGGGCGGGCAGCCAGGAAGCCGTCGGCGGCGAGCTGCTCGGTGGTCCGGTACACCTGCGAGTGAGGGGTGCTCCAGAAGTTGCCGAGCCAGCGCTCGGCGGCCCGCTTGACGTCGTACGCCGAGGCCTCGCCGAGCCGCTCGAGCAGGCCAAGCACGATCGCAGCGGTTGGGGTCACGACCGGATCCTGTCAGGGGACTTGTAAATAGTCCGAATCGGACTATAGTCCGTCCATGACCCACGACGTCGTCCTCGCGGTCCATGTCGCTGCCGGTGTGCTGGGGGTGGTGCTCGGTCCCCTGGTCGTGTGGCGGGCGTACCGCCGCCGAGTCGGACGCCTCGCCGCCGGCTACCACGGCGCGGTCGCGGCTGTCTGCATCTCTGCGCTCGGGTTGGCCGCGCTGGACGTCGCCCGCCTCTGGTGGCTGCTGCCGATCTCGCTCGGCACGTACGCGCTGGTTCTCCGCGGCGTACTCGCCGGGCGCGGACACCGGCCGGGGTGGGCGGCTTCCGCGGTGCGTGGATACGGCGGCGCGTACATCGCCCTGTGGACGGCGATCGTGGTGGTGAGCGCTGGCAGCTCGGTGCTCACCTGGTTGCTGCCAGCCATCCTGGGCACACCGGTCGTCGAGCTGCTCGCCGCTCGAGCGCACCGCGAGCCCGCCATGATCAACGCGGGGGACTGAGGAGGCAGGCCTCAGGCGGCGGGGTTGCTGGTGGCACCGTCGAGGACGAGCGCACCGTCGCGTAGCTCGAGGACGCGGTCGGCGAAACCGAGCAGGACCGGGTCGTGCGTGGCGACCACAGCGGTCACTCCCTGGCTCCGGACCAGGCCGCGCAGCAGCTCCATGATCGACAGACCGGTCTGCGAGTCGAGCTGACCGGTGGGTTCGTCTGCGAGCAGGATCTTCGGCGAGTTCGCAAGTGCCCGGGCGATCGCAACCCGCTGCTGCTGCCCGCCGGAGAGCTCGTACGGGCGCTGGTCCGCCTGGTCCGCCAGGCCGACCAGGTGGAGGAGCGCGCGGACGCGCTCGTCGCGGTCTCGCGGCTGCATCCGGACCAGCCGCATCGGCACCCCGACGTTCTCTGCCGCAGACAGGATCGGGATCAGGCCGAAGGACTGGAACACGAACCCGATGACGTCCCGGCGAAGCGTCAGCAGGCCGGACTCGTCGAGGCCGGTGACCTCCTGACCGTCGATGACGACGCGGCCGGCCTGCGGCTGGTCGAGACCGCCGACGCAGTTGAGCAGGGTGGTCTTGCCTGAGCCGGATCGACCCTTCACCGCGAGCAGCACGCCAGCGGGCACCTCGAAGCTCACGTCGCGCAGCGCATGGACCTCGGTGGAGCCGGTGCGGTACGTGCGGTCGAGCTTCTCGATGACCACGATCGACTCGGTACCACTGCGGGTCTCGACGGAGCTGGCCGGGCGGAGTGATCGGGCGTGGCGGCCGGGCATCAGGCGGCCCCCTCGTCGTCGAGGCCGGCCGGCCGGGTCGGAACGGCGCCGGCTCGGGGCTGCTGGTCCGGCCAGAGGCCGACGTGGTCGGGCTCGAGCTCGAGACGCACGCGGCGGCTGAGCTCCAGCGCGTCGACGAAGTCACGGGGCAGCTGGACCCGGCCGGCCCGGTCGAGCACCGCGTACTCCTCTGCGATGACCTCCTCGTGGCCGTGCTCGCTGATCGACGTGCGGCGGACCACCTCGCTCGAGGTTCGCCCGTCCCGGATCGCGACGGTCCGGTCGACCTGCGTTGCGACGAGAGGGTCGTGGGTCACGACGACGATGGTGACGCCGAGCTCACGGTTGGCTGCGCGCAGCGCCTCGAACACCAGCTCGGAGGTCGAGGTGTCCAGCTCACCGGTCGGCTCGTCGGCGAAGATCACCTCGGGTGCGTTGGCGGTCGCGACCGCGATCGCCACCCGTTGCTGCTCGCCCCCGGACAGCTCGGCGGGCTTTCGATCCGCGCAGCTGCCTACGCCGAGCACGTCGAGGAGCTCACCGACCCTGGCCCGACGCTCGTTCTTGGAGCGACCCGCGATCGTCATCGGCAGGGCGACGTTCTCGGCGGCGGTGAGGTAGGGCAAGAGGTTGCGCGCCGTCTCCTGCCAGACGAAGCCGACGACCTCGCGACGGTAGGTCACGCGGTCCGCCGCCGACATCGCGAGCAGGTCCTGACCGGCGACCGACGCCAACCCGGCGGTCGGTACGTCGAGCCCGGAGAGGATGTTGAGCAAGGTCGACTTGCCGGAGCCCGACGCGCCCACGATCGCCACCAGCTCTCCCTGCTCGACCAGCAGGTCGAGCCCTTGCAGGGCCACGACCTCGATGCCCTCGGCCTTGTAGATCCGCACCAGGTTGTCGCAGACGATGTGCGCGCCTGCGCCGAACCGAGTCTGGTCCTTCGCTCGATATCCCAGCGCCGCCAGGTCGAAACCGCGCCCGTTCGGCGCCGCGCTCCGCTTCTCGCTCGTCCGTCGCTCGTCGCCTCGCCGCGCAACTACCGGGACGCCGATCCGCCTACCTCCTCGCTGGTTCATCCGTCCTCCCCGACGCGCAGCACGGCGCCGAGCCGGGTCCGGCGGTTGATCGACGTGACGCCGAGTACGGCGACGACCACCACGACGCAGATCCCCCCGGCGAGTGCCCCGATGGTGGCG
>JACCYY010000330.1 GCA_013696235.1 Sporichthyaceae bacterium
GCGCGAGCACGGTGACGCCGCTCGCGCCAGCGGCCGCGATCGCTGCAAGGGCACGATCGAGGTGCTCCTCGCGGTCGGAGAGCCAGGGCAGGACCGGCGCCAGCATCACGCGGCAGGACAGACCTCGGTCGCGGACGGCGCGGACGAGGTCGAGCCGAGCCCGCGGCCCGGGCGCGCCCGGCTCGAGACTGTGGTGCAGATCCTCGTCGAGGATCGCGATCGACACCCCGATCCACGTCGGCACGTCGCGCGCCGCGGCTGCAACCAGCGGCAGGTCGCGTTTCAGGAGCGCTCCCTTGGTGAGGATCGACATCGGCGTCCCGGACCCGGCGAGTGCGCTGATGAGGCCGGGCATCAGCCGGTATCGACCCTCCGCGCGCTGGTACGGGTCGGTGTTCGTCCCGAGCGCCACCCGGTCGCGCGACCAGGCCGGCCGGCCGAGCTCGCGCCGGAGGACGTCGACGACGTTGACCTTGACCACGATCTCGCGGTCGAACCCCAGCCCGGTGTCGAGCTCGAGCCACTCGTGCGTCGCTCGGGCAAAGCAGTAGACACACGCATGGCTGCAGCCTCGGTACGGGTTGATCGTCCAGTCGAACGGCATCGATCCGCCGGGAACCCGGTTGAGCGCGCTGCGGGCGCGCACCTCGTGGAACGTGATGCCGGCGAAGTCCGGTGGCGAGATGGTGCGTACGAGACCAGGGATCGCGCTTCCGCTCAGCCCTGGCAGCGCGCCCACCTCGTCGCTCTCGCTGAGCCGTTGGGAATCCCACCGCACCACATCAGTCGAACACATGTTCGATGCGTGGTCAACATCCCTCGCCGGCGGGCAGGATGGCTCGGTGCCCAACCGACTGAGGGATGCCTCCTCGCCGTACCTGCAGCAGCACGCCGACAACCCGGTCGACTGGCAGGAGTGGGGACCCGAGGCGTTCGAGGAGGCGACGCGGCGGCAGGTCCCGGTGTTCCTCTCGATCGGCTACGCCGCCTGCCACTGGTGCCACGTCATGGCGCACGAGTCGTTCGAGGACCCGATGATCGCCGAGCAGCTCGGCCGCGACTTCGTGAGCATCAAGGTCGATCGCGAGGAACGGCCCGACATCGACGCGGTCTACATGATCGCCACCCAGGCCCTGACGGGGAGCGGCGGCTGGCCGATGACGTGCTTCCTCACCCCGGCCGGCGAGCCGTTCTACTGCGGCACCTACTTCCCGCCCGCTCCGCGCCACGGCTTGCCATCGTTCGGCCAGCTGCTGGCCGCGATCACCGATGCCTGGCGGGACCGCCGGGAGCAGGTCGCCGGTGCGGCGGTGGAGATCACCGCGCGCATCGCCGCAGCCGGCGCGCCCAGCCGAGACGGAAGAGCCGAAGGGTCGGCAGTTGATCAAGAGCAGCTGGCCGCCGCCGTTCGTTCGCTGGCCGGGCAGTACGACTCCCGGTCGGGCGGCTTCGGTGGTGCCCCGAAGTTCCCACCCTCGACCGTGCTCGAGTTCCTGCTCCGTCATCACGCTCGGACCGGCGACCTCGAGGCGCTCGCCATGACCGCCGGCACTCTGGAGGCGATGGCCCGCGGCGGCATCTACGACCAGCTCGGTGGTGGCTTCGCCCGCTACTCGGTGGACGGCGGCTGGGTCGTGCCGCACTTCGAGAAGATGCTGTACGACAACGCGCTGCTGCTCCGTGTCTATCTGCACTGGTGGCGCTCGACCGGGGTCCCGCTGGCCCGACGGGTCGTCGAGGCGACCGCCCGCTTCCTCGTCGACGAGCTCCGGACCGCCGAGGGTGGGTTCGCCTCAGCCCTCGATGCGGACACACCGGTCGACGGGTACGGCGTCGAGGGCGCGACGTACGTCTGGACCCGCGCAGAGCTCGTCGACGTGCTCGGCAGTGACGACGGCGCCTGGGCGGCGGACGTGTACGAGGTCACCAGCGGTGGGACGTTCGAGCACGGCGCGTCGACGCTGCAGCTGCGGTCCGACCCGGCCGACGTCGCTCGGCTCGCGCGCGTACGGACCGTCCTGCTGGCCGCCCGGACCCGCCGTCCGCAGCCCGCCCGGGACGACAAGGTGG
Organism: Sporichthyaceae bacterium; assembly: GCA_013696235.1. Taxonomy (GTDB): domain Bacteria; phylum Actinomycetota; class Actinomycetes; order JACCYY01; family JACCYY01; genus JACCYY01. Next base: position 2,071 of record JACCYY010000330.1, read on the forward strand.
TGGCGGCCTGGAACGGTCTGGCGATCACCGCTCTGGCCGAGGCCGGTGCCCTGCTGGACGAACCGGGCTGGACGGAGGCGGCGCTCGCCGCGGCCGACCTCCTGGTCGCCCGGCACCTGCATCCGGGCGGTTTGCGGCGGGTTTCACGGGACGGCGTACCCGGGAGGGCGGACGGCGTGCTCGAGGACTACGCCTGCGTGGCCGAGGCGTTCCTCACCCTCTTCGCGTTGACCGGCGAATCGACGTGGTTCGACCTGGGCGGATCGCTCCTCGCCGACGTGCTCGCCCGGTTCACCGACGCCGACGGCGCGTTCTTCGACACCGCGGCCGACGCCGAGCGACTCGTGGCGCGTCCGCGGGACATCGCCGACGGGCCGACTCCGGCCGGTCAGTCCGCCGCGGCCGGGGCGCTCCTGGCCTACGCCGCGTACACCGGCTCGAGCGAGCACCGGCAGGCGGCCGAGAACGCCGTCGGATCGGCGCTCACGATCGCCGATCGGGCTCCCAGAGCGGCCGGTTGGGGGCTCGCGGTTGCCGAAGCCCTGCTGGCCGGTCCAGTGGAGGTGGCCCTGGTCGGGGCGGCTGATGATCCGGCGCTGGACCGGCTGCGCCGGGTCGCGCTGGCCGCTGCGTCCCCCGGCCTCGCCCTAGCGGTCGGATCCGGCGGGGAGACCGATCCGGTGGTGCCACTCCTTGCCGACCGGCCCATGGTCGACGGCCGGGCGACCGCGTACGTATGTCGCGGCTTCGTCTGCGACGCTCCGACGACCGACCCCGCCGTGCTCGAGCGCCTGCTGGGCTGAGACGAGCCGAGGGGCCCGACCCCCTTCGGGCCGGGCCCCTCGCCCTGTCGTGCACGTCGTGCGTCCGCGCGGTCGGTCAGGCGGGCTGGCGCATGCGCCGTCCCGCCAGTGCCACCAGGAGACTACCGGCGAGGAGTGCACCGAGGCCGGCACCGAGGACCGAGGTGCTGCTGGCGCCCGTCGGCGGCAGCGGCGGCTGGCCGGCCGGGGTGATCGTCAACGGGACGGTGAGCGAGGCCGGGGTCGGCAGCGGGTTGCCGTCGAACACGGAGTAGACACCGTTCCGGTCGATGGTGAAGACCAGCTCGTACTCGCCCCCGGCGACGGAGTCGTCGACGCTGACCATGATCGGCAAGGTCGAGTCACCTTCCGGGAAGCCCTCCAGCACGATCGGGAAGGCCCGAGCGGTCGAGCGGGCACCGAACTCGATCTCGATTCCGTCCGGCGCCTCAACGGTGAACGTGAAGTCCTCCGTCAGCTCGATCGGCATGGTGGTGTCGAGCGAGAACCGCTCCGTCGTGCCAGCCTCCATCGCCGGCGGGTCGCCGAGCTCGCTCGGCCAGTTGATCGCGGCCTGGCCGAGCAGGTCGACGTCGGTCGCCCGCTCCTGCAGGTCCGGCGACACCGGGCTGAACTCGTCCATGTAGTCGACGAACGACTCGAGGTCGATCTGGCCGGTGTCGGCGCGGTTGGCCCCTTCGGCGAACGTGAAGAAGCTGTCACCGCCGGAGGCGAGGAACGAGTTGACGACGATCTCGTACGAGGCGGCCGGGTCGATCGGGACACCGTCCAGCGTCATCTCGAGGATGTCGATCCCGATGATCTGGTCGAGCTCGTCTCGCTCGGACGCGTACGAGTACGCGAACCCGTCGGAGACGCCGAGGTGGAGGAACGGCCGGGACGAACCTTCCGGCTGAACCTGCTCCTCGAGCACGGTCTGGATCTGCGCGCCGGTGAGCGACATGCGGACCAGCGTGTTGGCGAACGGCTGGACCGTGGCCGCCTCGCGGAACGTGATCACACCGCCGTCATCGGCCACGCCGGTGCAGACGTTGTCGGCGTCCGGCGCGTCCGGGTCCTCCTCGTACGGGTAGTCGGCCTGGGCGAAGCAGAGGTCAGCTCGCAGACCTCCTGGGTTCATGAACGCGATCTGCGCGGCTCCGGTCGGCAGGTCGTCGGTCGCGGAGCGCTGGGCGTCGGCGACCAGGTTGCCGAGCGTGGACTCCTCGCCGCGGTCCTCGAGCAGCGCCGGACCCGTTTCGGTGTCGACGATGTCGAACGAGCGGGTGATGTTCTCGGTGATCTCGCCGAGCGGCACTGCGCCGAGCTCGTCGGCGACCTCGACGGCGTCCGCGACGATCTGGGCAACCTCGGGGTCCGGGGTGTAGTTCGGCTCGAAGACGAAGTCGCCGTCGTCGTCGTTCATCAGCGGCAGGTTCTCGACCACGTTGAACGTAATCTCGTCGGTGTCCGGGTCGACGGTCATGTTGATGTGACCGATGTTCGTCGCGTACTGCCCGGTCTGGATCACGGGCCGGCCGCTCGGTTGCTGGAACGCGTAGGTCTCGTGCGTGTGACCGGCGACGATGATGTCGATGTTCGCGTTGGCGCCGTCGGCGATCTCACCCTCGGCGTCCTCGTGGACGAGCAGGATGATCACGTCGGCCTCGTCGTTCGCGGTGATCTGGTCTGCGTACGCGTTGACGGTCTCGACGACTGGCAGCACGTCCAGGTCGACGATGCCGTCCGGGCTCACCAGCGTGGGCAGGTCCTCGGTGACGGCGCCGATGTAGGCGATCCGCACACCGTCAGGAGTCTCGATCACCTCGTACGGCGCGGTCTCCGGCGCGGGCTCGCCGGTTGCGGCGAGCACGACGTTCGCGGCCAGGTAGGGCCACGCGGCGGTGGAGCCGTCCCCGTTGTCGCCGATCACGTCGTCGCGAAGGTCCGGCCAGCCCTGGTCGTACTCGTGGTTGCCCACTGACGACACCGTGAGGCCGCTCTCGTTGAGCGCGTTGATCGTCGGGTCGTCGTCCTGGATGAACGACGTGAACGTGGACGCGCCGATGAGGTCACCGGCACCGGCGAAGACCGTGTTGGGGTTCGACGCCCGGAACTCGTTCGCGGCGCCAGCAAGGACTGCAGCGCCACCAACGGCGCCGATCGTCTCGAGCCGGCCGTGGAAGTCGTTGACGGTGAGCAGGTCGATGTCGACCGGTGCGGCCGAGGCCGGCGACGCGATCGCCAGCGTGGGCGCGGCGACGACGGCGAGCACCGCGCCGACGCGGAGGAGGAGACGGGTCATGAAGGACTCCGAGACATCGAGCAGCGGCGGACGTCGGGCATCCTGCCAGCCACGGCCGGGCGGCACCACCCCGAGCACGACGCACAGTTGACACAATGCTGTAATCCTGTAATCTCGGGCTATGAGTACACGCGACGAGAAGGTTCACGGGTGGTTGGCCGGGCGGCTGCCGAAGGACTGGTACACCGAGGCCCCGGACATCAGGATCGACCGCGACGAGATCACGGTCGTCGGACGGGTCGAGGCACCGACGACCGACGAGGACGCCGCGGACGCCGAGCGCGCTGCCGCCGAGGCCGGCCGGATCAAGCAGTTCCGGGAGGACACCCGCGACGCCCGGATCCGGATCGCCCGGGAGCTCGAGCACGCCGCCGGGCGCAAGGTCGCCTGGGGTGCGACCTGCGGCGGCACCGAGGAGCTCTTCACCACGATCTCGGTGCCGGTGATGACGCGGCTGCGTCAGGGCGAGCGCCAGGTCCTCGACACG
>JACCYY010000333.1 GCA_013696235.1 Sporichthyaceae bacterium
GGCGCAACGCTCGCTCGGTAGATTTGGCGATCATGCGGATCGCCAGGTTCTCGTTCGGGGACGACATCAAGTTCGGCGTGGTCGCGGCGATCGGCGATGACGAGGTGGTTGCGCCGATCGTGGGCGACCCGCTGTACGTACCGATCCAGCCGGCTGGCGACCCGATCCCGCTCGCCGACGTGCGACTCCTGGCGCCGGTGATCCCGCGCAGCAAGATCGTCGGGATCGGGCGGAACTACGCCGACCATGCCGCCGAGATGGGCAACGAGGTGCCGGCGAACCCGCTGCTCTTCCTCAAGCCGAACACGTCCGTGATCGGGCCCGGGGAGCCGATCACCTACCCACCGTTCTCCGAGAACGTCCACTTCGAGGCGGAGCTGGCGGTGGTGATCGGCCGGGTCTGCAAGGACGTGCCGGCCGCCCGCGTGCCGGAGGTGATCTTCGGTTACACCTGTGCGAACGACGTGACCGCGCGCGACCTGCAGCAGTCCGACGGCCAGTGGGCGCGGGCCAAGGGGTTCGACTCGGCGTGCCCGCTCGGACCCTGGATCGAGACCGAGCTGGACCCGGCCGACCTGGCCGTCACCTGCACCGTGAACGGCGAGCTGCGCCAGGACGGCCGGACCAGCCAGATGGTCCGCGACGTGGTCGAGCTCGTGACCTACGCAAGCAGCGCGTTCACGCTGCTGCCCGGAGATGTGATCCTGACCGGCACCCCGGCCGGGGTCGGGCCCCTCGAGCCTGGCGACCAGGTCGCCGTGACGGTCGAGGGAATCGGGACGTTGACGAACAGGGTGGTGTCCGGTGGCTGAGCCAGCTGGTACGACGGGGACATCGGAGGGGCCCGGCCACCGGCCGGTGCGCGTACGCTTCGCGCCCTCGCCGAGCGGAGACCTTCACCTCGGCAACATCAGATCGGCGCTCTACAGCTGGGCGTACGGGCGCCACCACGGCGGCACGTTCGTGTTCCGGATCGAGGACACCGATCGCTCGCGGGTCACCGACGAGCACATCCACGCCGCCGCCGACACGTTGCGGTGGATGGGCCTGGACTGGGACGAGGGCCCGGAGATCGGCGGCCCGTACGGGCCGTACCTGCAGAGCCAGCGGCTGGACGTCTACACCGAGTGGGCGCAGCGGTTCATCAGCCAGGGCGACGCGTACCACTGCTACTGCAGCCCCGACGAGCTCGAGGAGCGTCGCGACGCGCAGCGCGCCGCCGGCCGGCCGCCCGGCTACGACGGCCACTGCCGTGCGCTCACCGGCGACGAGGTCTCGGCGTACGAGGCCGAGGGACGGCGACCCGTCGTCCGGTTCCGCATGCCAGACGGTTCGACCACGTTCACCGACCTGGTCCGAGGCGAGGTGACGTTCGACCACCGGCACGTCCCTGACTTCGTGCTCGTACGGGGCGACGGCATGCCGCTCTACACGCTGGCGGTAGCGGTGGACGACACGCTCATGAAGATCACGCACATCGTCCGGGGCGAGGACCTCTTGTCGTCGACACCCCGCCAGGTCGCGGTGTACCGGGCGATGGGAGTGCCGCCGGACGAGCTCCCCGAGTTCGGGCACCTGCCGATCGTCCTCGGACCGGACGGGCAGCGCCTGTCCAAGCGCAACGGCGTCGTATCGGTCGCCTGGTACCGCCACGAAGGCTTCCTGGCAGAGGCGATCATCAACTACCTGGCCCTGCTCGGCTGGTCGTTGGGCGACGACCGCGAGGACTTCTCGCTGGCCGAGATGGTCGAGGCGTTCGACCTGTCCAGGGTGAACTCCAACTCGGCCCGGTTCGACCTGCGCAAGCTGGAGGCGATCAACGGCGACAAGATCCGCGCGCTGCCCGCCTCCGAGTTCGCCGCGCGGATCACGCCGTTCCTCCAGCGAGTCGGTCTCGTCGCCGACCCGCCGACGGAGGATGACGAGCGGGTGATCTCCGGTGGCGCGCCGTTGATCCAGGAGCGGATGAACCGGCTGACCGAGGCGGCGGACATGCTCGGGTTCCTCCTCGTGGACCAGGCGCACTTCAGCGTCGAGCCCGAGACCGCGGCGCGGTCGCTGACGGTCGACTCGCAGCCGGTGCTCGAGGCGGCAACTGCGGCGCTGGCGGCGCTCGGCGAAGGAGCTTGGACCACGCCGACGATCGAGGCTGCCCTGCGTCGGGCACTCGTGGACGAGCTCGGGCTCAAGCCCAAGCACGCGTTCGGCCCGGTCCGGGCAGCGGTCACCGGTCGCCGGATCTCGCCGCCGCTGTTCGAGTCGCTCGAGCTTCTCGGACCTGTACCCACCCTGGCCAGACTGCGCGCTGCGCTGGCCGGCCTCGCGCCCGCCGCTTAGGTGGCTCGCGACCGTTCGCCCTGCCCCGGTCGATTCGGATCGCGTTTGACGGTCCGGTAGTCTCGACGGGCTTCCCGGCCGTCCGGGTGCACCCATGGGGTATGGGGTAATTGGCAGCCCGGCTGATTCTGGTTCAGCTAGTCTAGGTTCGAGTCCTGGTACCCCAGCTGGATCGACCGTCGAACTGCCTCGGTTGGTCGCTGG
>JACCYY010000342.1 GCA_013696235.1 Sporichthyaceae bacterium
GCACGATCGTGAGCAGCAGACCGAGCACGAACACGAGCGTCGGCCAGCCGCGCAGCTGGGTCGCGACGCCGAGCTCGACCGGCACCGGACCGACCCCGGTACGGCGGACGAAGCCGGCGTCCACGAACCCGATCAGCGCGATGAACAGCCCGATCCCCACCCCGATCGCGGTCTTGAGGTGCGCTGGGATCGCGTGGAACACCGCGGTGCGGAACCCGGTCAGGACCAGGACGGTGATCACGAGACCTTCGAGCACGACCAGACCCATCGCGTCCGCCCAGCTCATCCGGCTGGCGATCCCGAACGCGACAAAGGCGTTCAGTCCGAGCCCGGTCGCGATCGCGAACGGGTACTTGCCGATGACGCCCATCGCGATCGTCAGCACGCCGGCGACGAGCGCCGTCACCGCGGCGACGGCGGGGATGCCCAGGATCTCGCCGTCGGCGTCGGGCACGGTGCCGATGATCAACGGGTTGAGCACGACGATGTAGGCCATCGTGAAGAACGTCGCCAGGCCACCCCGGAGCTCGCGCTCGACGGTCGACCCGCGCAACGAGATCGAGAAGTAGCCGTCGAGCCGGCCGGTCGGCGGGGTGAGGGTTTGTTGCGCCATCTCTGGTCCTCCGGATTGCCGGGTGTGGTCGAGCGCGGGATCGGGTGCAGGGCAGGCGGGACGCGCGCAGCCTCGCAGATTCCGGGTCCCGCCGACGCGTGTTTACCATGCACCCATGGAGCGCCCCGGCCACCGCCGCCCACGCGGCCGGAACCAGCGGGCCCGCCCGTCCGGATCACCTGCCGAGGCACCTGACGTGGTGGAGGCGGTCGGGACGGCCTTGGCACCGGCCGACACCGGCCCAGCCGACGAGCTCAGCCCGCTCGAGCACGACGGGTTGGTGCCGATCGCGGTGATCACCGCCGCGTGGGGCCTCGCAGCAGTCGTGCTCGTCCTTCTGCGCGCAGACCTTGCCGACACCGACCGAACCTGGTGGCTGTGGACCTGCGTGGCAGGCTTCGGGCTGGGTCTGCTCGGGTACGCGTTCAGCCGGCGGCGCCGGGACTCGTTGCGGGCCAAGTCCTAACTGCCGCCGAGTCCTAGCTGCGGGCCAGGTCCTCGGCGTCCTCGGGGCCTTCGGTGTCGGCTGGTGCGTCCACGGCTTCGTCGATCAGGTCGAAGTTCTCGGTGTCGACCACGGTCTCGCCCAGTGCCTCGATGGTCTGCGCAGTCGCCTCGGAGTGCGCACCGCAGCCGTGGTCGTACGAGACGACCTGCCCGTCGTCGGGGGACCACGCGTTCGCGCACACCCCGAACACCGACCGCAGCTGGCCGCCGAGCGGGACGAGGTAGCCGCAGGTCGAGCACTGGCCCGGCGCGGCCTGGGCGACCGGCGCGGTCGGCCCACGGTCACCCTCGTACCACCGCGTGGTCGCGTCGTCCCGGCCGTAGGCGGAGAGGACGTGCACCCGACCGAGCCCGAGCTCGTACGCGAGAACGCCGGGCAGGTCGAGGTCGGGCTCGGCCTCGAGCTCGCCACCGGAACGGACATCACGCGCCTGGGTGACGTAGCCGGGGTCGAGCCGCGGATCGTCCTCGGCGGTCGGCAGGATCTCGCCAACGCTGAGGTCGCCGGGCTGGATACGCTCGCTCCACGGCAGCCACTCCGGCGCCAGCAGCGCGCCCTCACCCGGCAGCAGCACGGTCTCGGAGATCGTGACGTCGCGGGATCGGCTTGCCCGGGCGACCGTGACCGCCCACTCCCAGCCGCGGTACCCACCGAGGTGGCAGGCGAAGACGTGGGTGACGACGCGGTCGGCCTCGGCGATCACGCGCTGGTGCGGACCGACCGCGGCCAGGCCGGCGACGTCCTCGGCGCCGGCCCGGGCGAGGTCGACGGCGGCTGCGCACTGGGCGTCGAGGGTCGGCGTCCGGGTGCGGGCAGCCCTGGTGCTGGGTCGCGCTGGAGGCGGGGTCACGTGGCGATTCTCCCGTACGGCGAGGGATGCTCGCCCCACGCTCACTCGTGAGGTGCCGCGGAGCTCGACGCACGGGTGATCCGGCGGTGCTGACTGCACGCTGCGGCAGGATGGACCGGTGGACGGCGCGTCGCAACAACCAGGCCCGGGAGACACCCGGCCGCTGCCCCCGACGTCCCCGGCGGACCGGACGAGCCCGGCGGGCGCTGGTCGCGCACGGACCGCCGCCGTCCGGACCCGGACCGCCGTGCAGGCCACCGGCCGGTGGACCGGCGGGACCGCCCGGGCGACCCGCGCCCGGATTCGCAAGGTCACCCACGCCCAGGGCGCGGGCGCCTCGGGACTGGCCAAGCTGATCGAGCTGCACGCGGTGAGCGCCGCGGGAGACGCCCTGATCGCGGTCTCGCTCGCAGGCACGCTGTTCTTCGCCGTGCCGACCGGCGAGGCACGCGGCAAGGTGGCGATCTACCTGCTGGTCACCATGGCGCCGTTCGTGCTCGTGGCACCGGTGATCGGACCCGTGCTCGACCGGTTCCGGCACGGCCGCCGAGGCGCGATCGCGGGATCGTTCGCACTGCGGGGGTTCCTCGCCTGGGTGCTGGCCGACGCGGTCGCCGGAGGGGGGATCGAGCTGTACCCGGCGGCCTTCGGCGTGCTCATCGGGTCCAAGGCGTACGTGCTGTCCAGGTCGGCGTGCGTGCCTCGGGTGCTGCCGTCGCAGATCTCGCTCGTCCGGGCGAACTCGCGGATCTCGCTCGCCGGGGTGGCCGGGGTCGCGCTCGCGACACCGGTCGCGGCCGGGCTCGCCGCGATCGGCCCCGAGTGGTCGCTGCGGGTCGCGTTCCTCGTCTTCGTGCTCGGCACGATCCTCTCAGCGATGCTGCCGCGCGGGATCGACGCCGCCGCAGGTGAGGTGGACGCCAACGTCCTCTCCGCCGACCAGGGGCGCGACCTCCCGCTCGAGACCGGGTCTCGCGATCCCGCCGAGGCATGGGCCGATCGCTGGGCGCCGTCGCCCCTGCCCGACCGGTCGGCGGCCGGTGCCGACCAGACGCTCCATGCCCGCTCCGACCCGAACGCCGACGCCGAGCCTGCGCCGGTGCCCGAGCCAGGACCGGTGCCAGAGCGGATCTCGAGGCGGCCACGCCTGGGCAATGTCGGCGCAGCCGTGGTGATGGGTCTGCGGGCCAACGTCGCCCTGCGGGCCATGACCGGGTTCCTAACGATCTTCATGCTCTTCCTGGTGCGCGACCAGCCGCTGGGCGGGCTCTCGTCCGAGCTGTCCGTCGGTGCGCTCGGCCTGGCCGTGGTGCTGGGCAGCCTGGTCGGCTCGATGCTCGGGAACCGCTTCCGCGAGCTGGCTCCGGAGCCGATCATCGTGGGCGTGCTCGCACTCGCCGCGCTGACCGCCCTGGTGACCGCGATGTTCTACTCGGTCGGGACCGCCCTCGTCGTCGGCGCAGTGGCCGCGCTCGCCCAGCAGCTCGGCAAGCTCGCGATGGACGCCCAGATCCAGCGCGACGTGCCGGAGCGGGTCCGCACCAGCGCGTTCGCCCGCACCGAGACCGCGGTCCAGCTCGCCTGGGTCCTCGGCGGCGGGCTCGGCATCGCGTTGCCGCTCAACCCGGTCCTCGGATTCACCGTGGTGGCCGCGGGCCTGCTCGCGACCTCGCTGGTGATCGGTCGCAGCTTCGTCGTGCTGGTCCGGGCCGGCCGGACGAGCCGGCCCCGCCCGGCCTGAGATTGCGGCTCAGGCGTCGAGGTCGTCGGCGACCGCGCGAAGGAGGGCGGCAACCTTCTGGCCGCTCTTGGGCTCAGGGTGGCGACCCCGGCGATAGGTGTTGGAGACGCTGTCGAGCAGTTTGATCAGGTCCTCGAGGATCGGTGTCATCTCGTCGGGCGACTTGCGCAGTGCCTTGACGATGGACGGGACCGGGTCGAGCACGCGTACGGAGAGCGCCTGCTCCCCGCGCCGTCCGTCGACCACCCCGAACTCGACCCGGGCACCGGGGCGCAGCGCCGGCACCTCGGCGGGCAGCGCTGCCTTGTGCACGAACACGTCTCCGCCGTCATCGCTCGCGATGAAGCCGAAGCCCTTCTCCGTGTCGTACCACTTGACCTTGCCCGTCGGCACCGCAGCATTCCTTCTGGTCGGGTCGTGCGTGTCAGCTCGCGGTTGCAGCCGGGTGACCGCTTCTCGCCCGACCAGGCTACTTCCCTGGCGGGTAGGCGCTGAACCGGTTTGTGTGCCGAGGGCTCCCCGTCGGCTGCTCCCCGGGTGGTCAGCGGGCCGGACCCGCCGGCGGTTCAGCCGGGGGGGCTCGGAGCGGTCGTCGCGGATGGCGGGTCAGACGTCGCGGGCGGCGGGTCAGAGGTCGTGGGCGGCGGATCAGACGTCGTGGGTGGCGGGTCAGACGTCGTGGGCGGCGGGGGGATGCTCGGCCCGGTGGTGGTCGGCGCCGTGGTCGGCTCGGTGGTGGTCGGCGCCGTGGTCGGCTCGGTGGTGGTCGGCGCCGTGGTCGGCTCGGTGGTGGTCGGCGCCGTGGTCGGCTCGGTGG
>JACCYY010000352.1 GCA_013696235.1 Sporichthyaceae bacterium
CGCTGCCGATCGTCCCCGCGCTCGGCGCTCTCGCCGCTGCAGCGCCGGCTGTGCTCGCCCCCGCGGTCGCCACCCCGCCACGCCGCCCCGCGTCTCGCGCGACCGACTCGTCCCGCGCCGTCGGCGCCGAAGCCGACGAGGTCGCGGCCGTCCAGCGGGTCGGCAGCTCGGACCGGGTGGACGCAGCATGATCGTCTTCGACCAGGTGACGATCACCTACGCCGACGCCCTCGAACCCACGTTGCGCGACGTCTCGTTCGAGGTGCCGCCCGGCGAGCTGTGCCTCGTGGTCGGCCGGACCGGGTCGGGCAAGTCGACGCTGCTCGGTGCGGTGAACGGACTGGTCCCGCACTTCACCGGCGGCCACGTCGCCGGTCGGGTGCTGGTGGCCGGTCGCAGCACTGCGGAGCACCCGCCGCGCGAGCTCGCCGACGTCGTCGGCGTCGTCGGGCAGGACCCGCTGGCCGGGTTCGTGACCGACACGGTCGAGGAGGAGCTGGCGTACGGGATGGAGCAGCTGGCCGTCCCGGCCGGCGTCATGCGCAAGCGGGTCGAGGAGACGCTCGATCTCCTGCGCCTCGCCGACCTGCGCCGCCGGCCGCTGCGTGAGCTCTCCGGCGGGCAGCAGCAGCGCGTGGCGATCGGTTCGGTGCTGACCGCGCACCCCAAGGTGCTGGTTCTCGACGAACCGACCTCGGCGCTGGATCCAACCGCAGCCGAGGACGTGCTGGCCATGATCACGCGCCTCGTGCACGACCTCGGGATCACCGCTCTGGTCGCGGAGCACCGGCTCGAGCGGGTGGTGCAGTACGCCGACAGCGTGCTCGCCGTCGGCATCGACGGTCGGGTGGTGCACGGTTCGCCGCACGACGTCCTGGCCGGCTCCGAGGTGGCGCCGCCCGTGGTCGAGCTCGGCCGCCTGGCCGGCTGGACACCGCTTCCGCTGTCGATCCGTGACGCCCGCCGGCGCGCCGGGCCGCTCCTGGAGCGGCTGGCTGGCTCCTCGCCATCCGCCCGCCGGGTTCGCCCCCCGACGGCGCCTCTGCGCTTGCGGGCCCGGAGGCTCTCGGTCCGGTACGGCGACCTGGTTGCGGTCCGCGAGGTGGACCTCGAGCTCGTCGGCGGCGAGGTGGTCGCGCTCATGGGCCGGAACGGCTCCGGCAAGTCGTCGCTGCTCTGGGCGCTGCAGGGCTCCGGTCGGCGCAGCGGTGGAACAATTTCCGTCGGCGGAGCCGATCATGGTGGAAGCGGTGGAGCCGATCCGGCCACGCTCCCTCCCGGGGCGGCGAGGGAGCTGGTCGCTCTGGTGCCACAGACGCCGACGGACCTGCTCTACCGCACCACCGTCGCGACGGAGTGCGAGTCCGCCGACGTGGAGTCCGAGGCCGAGCCGGGTGCGTGCCTCGCCCGGCTCGCCCGGCTGGCCGGACCGGTCGACCCGGCGGTCCACCCGCGTGACCTCTCCGAGGGCCAGCGCCTGGCCTTGGTGCTGGCCATCCAGCTGGGCTCGGGCGCGCAGGTCGTGCTGCTCGACGAGCCCACCCGCGGCTTGGACTACCCGGCCAAGGCCCGGCTCGCCGACGTGCTCGCCGAGCTTGCCGCAGCCGGCCGGGCGGTCGTCCTCGCGACGCACGACGTCGAGTTCGTGGCGAGCGCGGCCGCCCGGGTCGTCGTGCTGGCCGACGGCGAGATCGTCGCGGACGGCACGACGGCCGACGTGGTCGTGTCCTCACCCGCGTTCGCACCGCAGGTAGCCAAGGTGCTGGCGCCGCAGGCCTGGCTGACCGTCGCCGAGGTGGCCGAGGGGCTTCGGGCCACGGCTGTGTTCGCGGGATCCGCCGAGCCGATCCAGCCGGTGCGCCGGTGAGCGCCGACCTGCGTCCGGAGTCGGGCGCTGTGCTCCGTACGCCGGGCGGCGCGCCGCCCCCGACCTGGGTCCCGGCCCTGCGGATCGGCACCAGACCGGCCGTGGTGCTCACGATCGCCTCCATGGCCGGCCTGGCGACGTTCTTCTGGCCGCTGGTCATCGCCGCACCGACGTCGGGCAACACCGGGGCACCGTTCGTGTTCCTCGCGATCCTCCCCGTGCTCGTCGTGGTCGGGGTCGCCGAGATCTCCTCGGGTGGGCTCGACTCCAAGGCCGTAGCCGTCCTCGGCGTGCTCGCCGCGGTGGGCGCGGCGCTGCGGCCGCTGGGTGCCGGTACCGCCGGGCTCGAGACGGTGTTCTTCCTGCTCGTGCTCGCCGGCCGGGTGTTCGGGCCCGGCTTCGGCTTCCTGCTGGGCACCACGACGCTGTTCGCCTCCGCGCTCCTGACCGCCGGGGTCGGCCCGTGGCTGCCGTTCCAGATGATCGCCGCCGCCTGGGTCGGCCTCGGTGCCGGCCTGCTCCCGGGGCGCGGCCGGCTGCGCGGCCGGGCCGAGATCGTCGTGCTGTGCGTCTACGGCGCGGTCTCCGCGCAGGTCTACGGGCTGCTGATGAACATGTCCGGCTGGCCGTACGGCCTCGCGGGCACCGGCACCGAGCTCTCGTACGTACCCGGTTCGGGTCCGGTCGAGAACTTGCACAGGTTCCTGATCTACTCGGTGACCACGTCGAGCCTCGGCTGGGACCTCGGCCGCGCGATCACCAACGTGGTGCTGATCGCGCTGGTCGGTCCCGCCGTCCTGGCCGCGCTCCGGCGCGCTGCCCGACGGGCCCGGTTCGAGGAGCGACCCGCTCGTTCTCGCTGACCCGACTCCTTCGTTGGTCAGGGCGAGGCGAGCAGCCACCGGGGAGGCCGGGTTGCGCAGCGAGCGGCCCGGGCCAGCGCTCACCGCGGCGCCGGCGATACCGTCTCGACGTGAACGCCGGAGAGGTCCGGGCTGCCGGCCGTTGCCTGTGCGGCCGGGTCACCTACGTCGTACGGGGTCCGTTGCGGGACGTGCTGATCTGCCACTGCGCAGACTGCCGCCACTGGCATGGTCACGCCGCGGCCATGACCTCGGCACGCCGCGAGGATGTCATCATCGGCGCACCCGAGTCGGTGGGTTGGTTCACCGTTCCCGGGGACGGACCCCGCCCACGACGGGGCTTCTGCTCCCGGTGCGGCGCGAGCCTCTTCTGGGACGCGCCGGAGCGAGCAACGATCGGCATCTCCGCCGGGACCCTCGACCAACCCACCGGCCTGCGTTCCGTCGGGCACACCTACGTGTCACAGGCCTCGGACTACGAGCTCCTCCTCGACGACGGCCTGCCGCGCCGCGCCGGTG